>JAYZLU010000047.1:0-18703 GCA_036153975.1 Thermoplasmatota archaeon
ACTATGGCACCCTGACCGTATTCGGCGACGTATCTGTCTACCTGCTTCTGGGTCTTCTTCTTGGGGAACCTGAGATCGGCGCCGAAGAAGTGCTTGGCATCGATCCACGCACAAGGGATGTCGTTGATTCTCACATCGTCCAGAAGAAGCAGGTCGGGCGTGATGATGGCTCTGCCCTCTTTCACCTTCTGCTCTGCCAGAAGATCCTCCTGACGGCGGAACCTCACTCCGACGGAGGAGAAGTAGTCGCACAGGATGACCTCGAAGACCTCGGCGGCGTTCTGGGTCTCGGTCTGGTTCACGGAGCTCACCCTGTCTACTGACTCTGCGAGTTCGAACTGCTCCCGGTCGCGCTTGTTCAGTCTCGAGGGATTCTTGTTGAGAGTCTCCTTGATTCTGTTCTTCGTCCATCCCCTCCCAGTAAGGACGGCTCGGAAGGTATTGACGGGGGGGGCGTCAAAGCGCTTGGACAGGGCGACGATGCTCTCGCCGGCATTGTAACGCCTACTGATTTCGTTGGCGCGGTGCATCAGTTTCGAATAGGAGTAGACACTCTTCTCCTGATTCAGGGCACTGCGCAGAGACAGGGCCTGCTCCAGTGTTATCGGCAGGTGATCTAGTTTGGAGGCTATCACCTGGACCCTCTCCTCGGGGAGGAACCCGAACTCCCCCGGTATGCATGCAATCTTTCCGGCCTTGCGTTGTACGTCCTTGGAGACTGCGTTGGTCCGCCACCGGAGGTCTATTCTCTTAGGAGGTGGGTCGATCTCCTTCGGGATGCCCATCGGTCGTGGATTGACGGAGAAGCGAGCGAGCGCACGCTCGACCTCTTCGGAATCGGCCGCCGGACCCGTCTCCTTGGAGGGGCGGTCACCACTCCTGGAGCGCCGGCGGCGTCGGCGGCGTCCACGCCGCCGGTTGCCACTCTTCTCCTCACTCAACAGGACGCGCAGAGAAAGGGGCTCCATGAACCCACCGCGTCCGCAGAGTGCGTTATCGCCTGCTGGCATAGATGTCGTAGCACAGGTCTCTGATAGGAGCTGGAACTAGCCACATCGCCGCAGCAAGGGGCCAAGGAAATCTCATTTTGAGTGCAATTCGCCATATTGCGGCGCTCTTAGCGTACCAGATTCCACCCGCTGACACGAGAAAGACAGAATCGGTGTCAATAAGGTTGTCAGGCCTAGTATTGAGCAGCGCCCTTCCCTCATCGCTATTCTGGCCTACAATCCTGAGTCTCGTGGTCGAGTCTCCTCTCTGGATGAACCGGGCCCAACGGTTGCACTTGTCGCAGGTATCGTCGAACAGCACGATGGCGCGCACCATAAATCACCTAAAGAAACGCGATTCCCGGCTCTAGGGGGAAGGAGTGTCGAGCCTTCCCAGCGATGTCCTCACCTTCGCCGACGGTGTAGACCTCTATGCTCTCGACACCTAAAGAGGAAGCGAGAAACCCCGCATTGGCCATTAAGACTCCTGCCTCGTCGAGCCCGCTGGAGATTAATGCCTTCTCGCCGTCGGACCAGGAGTGGACGCGACCTCGCTTCTTCTTGGTGCCCGACGTCAGGGCCATCCAAGTCTGGAATATCTCGCCTCGCAATGCCTCGTTCTCGAATATAGTCAGCGATTGCACGTGAGCCTGTCCCCGTGCCTTGAAGTCGAAGCCCTCCGAATCGAGCAGTATCGCGTCTCGAGCTAGTTCGGACTTCCATGCGGGTGCGGTTTGGATGACGGCTCGGCTAATTCCACTCTCGGTGTAGCGCTCAGCGAGACCGCGAAGATTCCTTGCACTGGCGATGACGTTACGGAGGTAGGCCTCGCGGGCCAGCACGTGGGCGTCGACCGTCGAGTCTGTGATATCCGGGAGGACGTGTTCGGCCAGCAGCCTCTGCCCTCCCATCTGATGCCAGAATTCCTCGGCGATGTGAGGGGTAGCTGGTGCGAGCATTGGGATCCATCCTTCGAAGAAGGCTCGGGCGGTCGTTCTGTCGCAGCCCCCTCGGCGGCAGTACCAGTTCCAGTCAGCCAGCATCTCGAAGTGGCTGACCATCACCCCCTCACGAAGGCTCACGTTGCCCATCGCTTCTCTCCATGTGCTCTGATTGGCCCTCAATCTAGCAATCAGCCAGTCGTCCATGGGGCTTGGAGAGTCGTCCATAGCCTGAGCCGAGCCAACTGCGTCGATGATTGCGTACACCTGACGGTGGTTGGCCTCGAGGGCGCTGTCGGACCAGTCCATACCAGCTTCGGGGTTGGCTCCGAAAAGAATGAACAGGCGAACTGTGTCTGCGCCGTAGCGGTCGACCATGTCCTCCGGACTGACCGTGTTGCCGAGCGACTTGCCCATCTTGGCCGAGCGTGTCCCTAGGGGTTTACCACAGGTCGGGCAGTCGTCACCGAAGTTGTCAACGTGGTACTCGGCGTTGCAGTCGGCGCAGAACGGCGCCGGTGCGTTGAGCATCCCCTGACAGACGAGTCTTCCGAATGGTTCCCCGACTTCGTTCATCCCGGCGTCGCGGGTCGCCTTGGTGAAGAAGCGGGCGTAAAGCAGGTGCATGACGGCGTGCTCAATGCCGCCGATGTAGAGATCGACGCCGCCTTCCATCCAGTAGTCGACGGTGTCGCGGTCGAAAGGTGCAGAGTCGTTGTTGGCGTCGCAGAAGCGCATGAAGTACCATGATGAGTCGTAGAAGGTGTCCATGGTGTCGGTCTCCCGCTTTGCAGCCCCGCCGCACGATGGGCATGGAACGTTGACGAAGGAGTCGTGCGCAGCGAGCGGATTGCCACTCTGCTCCTCGCTGAACGTGACGTCAAGCGGAAGCTCAACCGGTAGATTCGCAGCGGGTACGGGAACGGTGCCACAAGAAACGCAGTGTATCATCGGTATCGGGGTGCCCCAGAAGCGTTGCCGGCTCAGCAGCCAGTCCTTCAGACGGTACTCGGTAGTGCCTTGGCCTGCGCCCGCGGACTCAAGAGCAGTAATCACAGAGTCCTTGGCCTCGTCGCCAGAGAGTCCGTCGAAGCCGCCCATGCCAGAGTTGGCCATCGGACCGTAGCCCTCGAAGGCCTCGCTGAGCGGGGCGCTCGGGTCGTCGCCGACCCTCTCCACGAGCACGCGGCGAATCTCGATTCCATACCTCTCGGCGAAGTCGTAGTCGCGCTGGTCGTGACCGGGGACGGCCATCACAGCGCCGGTTCCGTAGGAGGCGACAACGAAGTTGCCTGCGTAGATCGGAACCTCCTCACCGCTCAGGGGATTGATCGCGTGACGCCCGAGGAAGACTCCCTTCTTCTCCTTCAGCATGTTGATGCGCTCGAACTCGGTCATGCGTGCACACTCGTCTCGTAGTTCGCGCCAATCTGTCTCCCACTCTGTCCCCAAGCACAACACCTCGCACAAAGGGTGCTCTGGCGAGAGGGTGACGAAAGTCACGCCGAAGATGGTATCCGGCCTAGTCGTGAAGGCCCCGATGACAGCTTCGGAGCCGGCCACTGGGAAGTCGATGTGGGCGCCGTGGGAGCGGCCAATCCAGTTGCGCTGCATCGCCTTGACATTCTCCGGGAAGGCGATGTTGTCAATCTCGTCGAGCAACTCGTCGGAGTACTCGGTCATGCGCAGGAACCACTGCATCATGTCTCTCTGGACGACCTCGAGACCGCAGCGCCAGCAGCGGTTGTTCTTGACCTGCTCGTTGGCGAGTACGGTGTCGCAGTCCACGCACCAGTTGACAGGTGCCATCTTTCGCTCGACCAAACCCCTCTCGTTGAGCATCAAAAACATCTGCTGGTTCCAGTGGTAGTAATCGACGTCCGAAGTCACGAGGTGGCGGCGCCAGTCGTACGAATAGCCCATCCTCTCCTGGTCGGCGCGTATGCTCGCGATGTTGCGGTGAGTAACCGTGTGCGGGTGCCCGGCCTCCTTCTTCGCGGCGTTCTCGGCGGGCATCCCGAACGAATCGTAACCAATCGGGTAGAGGACGTTTCTTCCCATCAAACGGTGGAAGCGAGCCATCGCATCACCGATAGAATAGTTGCGAACGTGGCCCATGTGCATGCTACCAGAGGGGTAGGGAAACATCTCGAGGCAGTAGAACTTGGGCTTGGAGGGATCGGTATCGGCATCGAAGGCCCCTGCATCCGCCCACGCCCTCTGCCAACGGGTCTCAACCTCTTGCGCGTCGTATGCCATCTCCTCACTCCCATCGGGCTTCGAAGGGAGTCATCAGGCTCCCCGCAGAAGCAGTAGAACGGGCGCAAGCCCGCCTAGCAGGGCATGTGAAGCGGGCACTCGTGCCACGCCTCTCGACTCTAAGGCCACGCTTTGAAGCCTGCCCCGAAGCAGCATGGCCGCCACACCTATGCGACGGAGTCGACTGGCATTGGACGATGCTGGGTGACGGAGAGTTCGACGTTGCGGTCGGAGATGACGCAGTGGAGGTCTGGGTCACCCAAATGGGCGGCTACATGAACATGAACACGGCATTCATCGACAGAGCGGCTGGAATAGTCGCCATCGTCGACCCATTCGATGCCAAGAGCTGGGTAAATGCACTGGCTGAGGAGGGTCTTCGTCCTACCCATCTGCTTTACACACACACTCATCGGGATCACACCGCCGGATACTCGGTGATGCTCAAGCTGGTTCCCGAAGTGGAGGTTTGGGGCCACGAGGAAGCGAGGGTCCCGAATCTGCTCGGACATTTCATCTTCAAGAAGGTGGATTTCACACATACTTGGGACAGCGAGCCTAACAGCACCGCACAGTGGTCAGCAGGAGCAATCACGCTCGGCGTCACGCACTCGCCCGGTCACGCGCCCGGTCACGTCACCTTGCACGGGCATGGAATCTACCACGCCGGAGACCTACTGTTCACAGCACACTCCGGGAGAGTGGACCTGCCAGGAAGTGACTCCCGCGCGCAGTGGAGGAGCGTGCTGTACGCGCGCGGGCTCCTGCAGGGACTCCCAGGTGATTGGAGGCTAATTCCCGGGCATCGCTACGAGTGGATAGACGGCTCGACTCCGGACTGGGTGAGCCTCGAGCAGGCGCTGGCACACAACTTCTCCCTGAACTCGCCAGCGCTGGAGGCGTTCGAGCGTCTACCGTGGCAGAGTTTCGACGATGACATCAGCGCTTGAGCCTCAGCAGACGCCGGACCACGGAGCTCTCCTTCTCTAAGTTGGGGGTGTCTTCCATCCTGCGAACGGTCCTGAGCGCATCGATGGGTATCCAGTCGTCTGGTATGAGCCTCCATGGCGTCACCCTCGCCATTATCCCCAGGAGCACATGGCTGCCCGGAATCATGAACACGCGCAAAGGCGGCACGACTAGGCTCAGCGCAGCTAGGTTCTCGCGAGCGCGCTTACGCTCGTCCTTGTCGATGCGGCGTCCGAGCAGGAGAGGCGCTAGTATTCCCGCGGTGTCCTTGAAGTGCTCCGCGCCTATCTTCGAAGTGTCCCACGCCCTCTCGATCGACTCGCCCCACTTCCCTGGCTCCTTGGCTACCTCCTTGATCTCCGCTTGGGACTCCTCTGGCAGTTTCCTGAACGCTGCAGCCGCTCCTGTTGCCATCCAAGGCAGCCACCTGCCGAGAAATCGCAAGCCATTGCCGAGGCGTCCCATGGGCTCTCGTAGTGGCGGTTCTGTTTGAGGTCGACGCTTGAGCGTAGAGACTTCCAAAGTGGGATGCATGTGGCATCTTGATAGATGATTGGGAAAATAGGAAGAGGAATCGATATAATGGCCCGTCCTGTCGGCCGAACCCACACAAAGTAGGTGTTGTGACAGCGCAAACAAGCATGCAGGTCGGTGAGTGGGAGTGGGTTCATTCGATTACGTCATCAGTATCGGCGGCGCGGCCGGACAGGGTATCGCGACTCCCGGGAACGTTCTCGCGAGGCTGTGCGCACGCTTGGGCGTGCACATGTACGCCTACAACGCCTACCAATCAATCATCCGCGGCGGTCACTCCTTCCTCACAGTTCGCTGCAGCGACAGAAATATTCGCACCCATGGCGACACTATAGATTTGCTAATCTGTCTCAATCAGGACACTATGGACAGGCACCTCGAGCATATGCGAGAGGGGACATCGGTCATTTACAACAGCAACGCGATCAATCCCGGTGAAGCCGCGGAGGGGGTCCAACTCTGCCCGATGGATGTCGAAAATCTGGCAGGAAAAGGGGCCAACAAATTGATGCAGAACACAGTGGCAATAGCCGTCGCGTGCCAGTTGCTAGGAGTCGGGTTCTCCGCGCTTGAGGATGTGATTAGATTCCAGTTCTCGGCAAAAAGTGAGGAGCTGGCGGCTGAGAACGTGCGCCTCGCCAAGTCAGCGTACGACTACTCTGCATCTAACTTCCAAACAGCCTCTCAACAGATGCCATCTGGGGGGAAGCCCCTCGCAGTGTGGAGGGGGAACGAAGCGTTCGCCATGGCGGCAGCCGGGGCCGGGGTCAAGTTCTACTGCGCTTATCCAATGAGCCCATCCACGGGCATCCTGCATTGGATGGCCGCGAATGCCAGAGAGCTGGGCATCATGGTGCGTCAGGTGGAAGATGAAATCGGAGTCATCTGCATGACTGTTGGAGCGGCACATGCCGGTTGCCGTTCGATGTGCGCTACCTCGGGTGGCGGATTCGCGCTCATGACCGAGGGAGTAGGCGCAGCCGGGATGATGGAAGTTCCCCTAGTCATCGTCAATGTGCAACGCGCTGGTCCCTCTACTGGAGTTCCTACCAAGACCGAGCAAGGTGACCTGTGGCAGGTGCTCGGCGCCAGCCAAGGTGACTTCCCGAAGCTAATCCTAGCTCCTAGCAGTCCGCTAGATGGCTTCCAGACCATCCCAGAGGTGTTCAACCTCGCTGACAAGTACCAACTCCCGGCGATAATCCTCTCAGACCTTTTGATCTCTGACGAGACCTCGACAATCGACCCGGAGCTGCTCGACATGCATCCCGTCATCGACCGAGGCAAGCTCATCACAGAGGCAGGAGATGAGGCAGGGAGATACGAACGCTACAAGTTCACTGACAGCGGCATCTCTCCCCGTGCTCTACCCGGAATTCCAGGTTACGAGCACGTGGTCGCAACCGACGAGCACATGCCCGACGGAGTGCTCATCAGTGACGAGTTTACTCACCCTCACAAGCGCCGGGCGATGGTCGAGAAGCGACAACACAAGATGGAAGGACTGCTGGCTGACCTGCCACCCCCTGCTATCGTTGGCGATGCTGATGCCGAGGTGACGCTGATTGGCTGGGGCTCGACTGCAGATGTCATCCGAGAGTCCATCGAACAGCTGGCAGAAGCGGGGGTCGTCGCTAATCATCTGCACTTCAAGTGGATAGTTCCGTTCCACGCGGATGAGGCGAGCGAATTGCTGTCATCCTGCAAGCGCACCATCATCGTCGAGAACAACTACACCGGTCTCTTCCACCGCTATCTGCGCAGCGAGACTGGATTTACGGTGGATGGACACATCCGTAAGTACGATGGCGAGCCATTCAAGCCTCATCAAATAGTGACCGCTGTACAGGAGCAACTCACAGGGGGAGAGGCGTTGTCGGTGCCGTATGAGGAGATTATAGTCTGAGGTGAACGGATGGCAGAAACGAATGTGAAAGTCAGCCTGAAACCGAAGGACTTCAAGGGCAAGGTGAGCCCAGACTGGTGCCCTGGTTGCGGCGACTTCGGCGTGTTAAGCGGCCTGCAGCGAGCGGTCAGTGAGCTCGGTCTGCAGCCGCATGAAATCCTAACCATCAGCGGCATCGGATGCTCGTCGAACTTCCCCGGCTTCTTCAACTCGTATGGGATGCACACGCTGCATGGGAGGGCGCTCCCGCACGCGACAGGAGCGAAGCTAGCTAACCATGAGATGAATGTCATCGTGACCGGCGGGGATGGAGATGGCTATGGCATTGGGGGAAATCACTTCACTCATACCAGTAGGCGTAACCTCGACGTTCTCTACATTGTAATGGACAACCAGATCTACGGGCTCACGACTGGTCAGATATCCCCTACCAGCGAGGCCGGCATGAAGACCAAGAGCACCCCCTACGGAAGCATCGAGCTACCAATTAACCCAATCGCGAGTGCGATTACCGCGGGCGCGACATGGGTGGCGCGTGGGTACACGGGCAACATCAAGCAACTGACTAGGCTGATGATCGAGGGCATTCAGCACAAGGGATTCGCCCTGCTTGACGTTTTCAGCCCGTGTGTTACGTTCAACAAGGTCAACACCTACCAGTTCTTCCGGCCGCGGGTACAGCCGCTAGAGGACATCGATCATGACACGAGGGATTGGAAGGCTGGCATCGAGAAAGCGATGCTCTGGGGCGATGTTATCCACACCGGGGTCTTCTTCGAGACCAACGCCCGAATGACCCTAGGGGACCAGGAACCAGTGCTCGACGATGGGGGGCCGCTCGCCTTCCGCGAACTCGGCCTCGACAGCGAGCAGACTGATCTCATCCTCTCCCGTATGATGTGATTCGGCGAGTTTGCGGGCTGATTAGGGTCCCTTGTCCGGCCCGACCACAATGATGTGGCATTCGTGGAGGGTTCGTACCCCCGCTACCGTGATCGCGGAATCCCCCTCAATGCAGCGCTCTCCGCCCCAGTTTCTAACAGTCCTCATGACCGTGTGACGACCTGCCTCGTTCTTCGGGTCGACCTTCAGTTCCACGGCGAGGTCTTCAATCTGCCCAAGCCACCTCAAGGCAGCATCGATGCTCTTCCTTGCGATTCCATGCTGTTGCTCCGAACTCCTGACCCAGTAGCCTAGGTTCCATACCGCCCTGTTAGAACGAGTGACTCTGTCGAAGCCGACAAGCCCGAGGATGAACTCGTCCCACGGGCGCACCATCACCCAGTGATGGAGGAGTCCCGCTCTCCCCTTCCTTTCAGTCTCCTGAACGAAGTCCTCAATCTGGGCGTTGACCTCCTTGTCGGGATTGATCCATGGCATGGCACGGATGACATCGGGCCAGGTCTCCTCGAAAGCCTCGATGATGTCGGAGACGTGGATGTTCGAGGCGGGCCTGAGGACGAGTCCGTCATCGACCCGAATCGATGACGTGGCACGACGTAGCATGGGCCGTTGGGGGGAGCTGTGTCGCATCAGGCCTACGGTGGGGGCACTTTGTTAAGAAATCAGTTTCTTCCTTGCGAGAACGATTTCCGGGGAGTCTGGATATGTCAAGCTGGCTGCCTCAACCATTCTCTCTACAGACCTAGGCCTACCGATACTCATTAGAAGCTTACCGACGGCGTAAAAGAGCACAGCGACGACGTCTGGGGTCCTATTGCCAATATGAGGTCCAACTTCGTCGATCAATACGGTTGCCTCGGCTATGTTCTGCTCCTTGGCTGCCCTCAAGGCGGCGGAAAGTTGCTTCTTGACCTCTGCAAGAGGCCACTCCTCCTGTTGTTCCCATGGCCAGAACCTAGACCCTTCTGGAGTGCTGGTCGTCACAACTTCGTTGGCAGCATCCCATGGCTGGACTGGTGCTGGAGGAAGAGCAGGGGTGGTGTCTTGGGTCTCTTGGGGTTCGACCTGTTCGGGAACTGGCTCTGCAATCAGCCTCGGTATCGGCAGGTTCGTCGGCGCAGGAGGGAGTTCGAATAGCGGGTCTGAACGTGCGTCCGGTTTCTCTACGAGTTCGCTGTCTTCGACTTGTTCCTCAGGAATCCCTTGTCTCGGTTCCTGAGGGGGCTCCCGATTCTCGCCCGAGATTGAAATGGGGCTAGCGAACGCTGCTTCGTACTCGTCGACCACCCCATCACCGTCGAAGTCAGCGGGGTCGGCCACGGGGGTTGTCCCCTCAGGGATTGGCCATCCGTTGGTATCTGGCACCTCGCTGGCTGATACGACTTCCACGTGATTCGGGGTCTCCGCGGTAGGTTGGACCAGCTCGATTGGCTTGTGTTCGGTCTCCTCGGGCTCCTCAAAATCCTCTGGACTCTCTGGGACCTCAAACTTCTTGACGAACTGAGGCGAGTCCTCGGACGAGAGCTCGTACTCCTCTTCCTCCTCCATTGGTGGAGGGGGATTCAGAATAGACGTGAAATCAGGCTGCTGGTTGAGTATGATATGATCATTGTCTTCGTACTGAGCCACATCGACGGTAACATCGTCCATGGAAAAGGAAGGGGCAACCCATTTCTCATCCTCGTTTTCCTGTTTCTCAATCTCGCTCACCAGCTCGTCGAGCAAGTCCGAAGACTCGTCATCACCGAGTCCCGATGTCTGCTTGAAAGAAGGCCTGTCGAGTTGGTAGTAACAGCGAGTACACACAGTCGCGCCCTCTTGGTTGCTGTGCTGGCAAGAAGGGCAGACAACGCCTTGAGATTGTTCCTTACGCCATGACTTGAATCTGTCGAAGACCATGTTCCACCCCCCCCTCAGACATTGGTCTCGGTGAAACCACGCGTTTAACTCTCACCCGGAGAAGTTGTGGGCGACAGCGTGGGCTCGAGGCAGGCAAGCGTGATAGAGGCCACACAGGACGGGGTATCGTGAGTGGTGCCAAGCAGGCCCTTCCCGCACGTTTCAGACGCAGTCAGGATCACCATGAGGCATACCTCCGACTAATTCGATGGGAACTGGATGACGAGTTGGCGATGACTGAGGAGAGGCTACGCAACTGGTCCAATGGCAAACTACAGGCTAACGGCATCGCTCTGTTTGATCTGATTGCCAAACCCGACGGGTGGTTGTTCGGCCAGAGAGTGATTCGACTACGCAACGGTGCAGGGGGAAGGTTCGGTACGCACCGCTTCAGGCAGGGCGATATCGTAATGTTGAGCCGCAACAACCCACTCACTGAAAAGGCGATTGAGGCGATAGTCAGTTACCGTAGCAAGAGTGCAATTCGAATCGTTCTCCCTGAGGCCCCACAGGGTCTCAGGAAGGGTAGATGGAGGATGGACAGAGGCGCAAACAGAATCTCGTTTGACAGGATGAGGGATGCTCTGAACTCAGTTTTTGAGGAAGATGGGAGCGCGCCTCTCAGGGAACTGCTCCTCGGCATGGTACACGACCCAGCGAGCACCGCCTCGCTCATCCCCGAGCTAGGTGGCGCCAAGCAAGTCAGGATTCCCATGCCAAGTGATTTGAATCAGGCCCAGCGCGAGGCTGCTGATGCTGCGATGTCAAGCCGCCTGACCCTAATCCAGGGTCCGCCTGGAACAGGTAAGACACATACGGCGGTGAGGATCTTAGAGGCCTGGGCCAAGCAGGACATCGGCACCGTGCTAGCAGTCGCTGACTCGAACGTAGCCGTCGACAACCTGCTCGAAGGACTGTTAGCTCGAGGTGTCAGAACGGTAAGACTAGGGCAGCCCGTCAAGGTTAGAGAAAATCTCAGGGAGCACACCATGGACGCAGAGATGGAGAGGCACCCACTTAGGAAGGACCTGTTAGAACACCTTGAGCTCAACGAAAAACTGGCTCGTAGGATCAAGGGTATGCGCGGGGGCAAGGATAAGGGTCTAGCTCATAGGGACCTGAGCAGAGGTTGGAAAGAGGTCCGCAGAATCGAGTCTCAGATACGAGACGCCATCCTCGACAAGGCACAGGTACTGTGCTGCACATGCATCGGCTCTGGGCACTATCTCCTCGATGGGAGAAAATTCCCAAGGGTGCTTGTTGATGAGGCGACCCAAGCTACCGAGCCGGCCACTCTGGTTCCGCTAGTGAGAGGTGCGCGGCAGGTCGTTCTGATAGGTGACCACAGGCAGCTTCCACCGACGGTCATCTCTAGGAGATCGGAAGGGGGGGGATTGAGTAGATCGCTGTTTGAACGCATGATCGAAATGGGAGTCGAGCCTCTGATGCTTACCACCCAGTACAGGATGCATCCCGCAATCTCTGAGTTTCCGAACTCGCGGTTCTACGACAATCGCCTTGAGGACGGAATCAACGAGTCCGACAGACCGACCCCAATGGGTCTCATTTGGCCTGATTGGGATGTCCCTATCGCCTTCCTCCCCGTAGAGGGAGGAGAGGTTCTGTCGCCAGACGGTGCATCTAAGGAGAATCCAACAGAGGCGTCGTGGGTCGTTAGCCTTCTGCTGGGTCTGTTGGATGCAGGGGATCTAGGTGAGGGAGAAATCGGGATAATCACTCCGTACGCAGGGCAAGTCAGGGCGATTCGTGACCACATGCCCGAGAATCTGCAAAGCGTCGAGGTGCGCACAGTCGATGGCTACCAAGGCAGGGAGAAGGAAGTCATTGTCTTCTCTTGCGTTCGCTCTAACAAGGACGGGAACGTTGGTTTCCTCTCCGATGCTAGGAGACTCAACGTAGCTCTGACAAGGGCAAAACGCGGGCTAATCGTAGTCGGTGACCCGGATACACTGAGGTACGACGACAACTGGGGGGCTTGGCTGAATCACATCCGCAGTAGAAATCTTGAGGCATGGCACTTGCTCGGGACAGCCTGAGGACTGAGAATGGACGATCATGACTCGCCCATAACCCTGCACGGAGGGGCGACGCTGGCCAAGGCCATAGTCGCCGAGAGCGAGGGCCACTGGTCGGTGCCAGAGGGAACCATCCTGGCCTCCGCCATGAGGAGGGTCGTTTCCTTCGTCGTCGATGTGATCATAGTGACGACGATATTGATGATAGCCACTCGATCGATGATTCGAAACGCCTGGAACTTGACTCTCTGGACCACTTCCGAATTCCACTTCGCACTGGCATTCGCACTTGTGCTCCTAACTAGCCACTGGCTCTACTGGAGGGTGACTGGTGTGATATTCTCGAGGTCGCTGGGGCAGCGGATGTTCGGTCTAGCAGTGGTATGCGACGACGGATCGGGCTTAACCAGCGAGATGTGGGATCGGCGTTCACTGAGAAAGCTGATCTACCTCTTGCCGATCGTAAACTTGTACTTCGGTGCCTACGAGATGGCTAGAATCTCGCAGAGGCATACGCATCAGTCCAACATTGACTTGGAGATAGGGACTATAGTAGCTCATTCTGACTCGCTCCCCCCAGCGAATCGTCGTCACATCAGGTAGGTGGGATGTTGGAAGAGGCTGTGGAACTGGCTCTTTCTGGGCATTGCATCGTTTACCCGACCTCGACTCTACCTGCCCTCGGATGCGTCCCAAATCCGATTGCATTGGATGGGTTGTTCGCCATCAAGAGTCGGCCTTCCCATATGCCAGTCAGCCTTGGGGTGGCGGACTTGGATCAGGCTAGGGAACTCGTCGAGGTGCCTGAAGACGTACCGGATATCTTAGCGGCCTTTCCCGAGGGGTCTCTGACCATCGTTCTCCGGTCCCACGAAACCATGGATTCCAGACTAGGGGGGGACAAAGTCGCAATCAGAGTGGTCTCGCACCCAACTGCCAAATCACTCCTAAGGGTGACCGGTCCCCTCACAGCTACTAGCGCGAATCCGAGTGGAGGCATTCCCCTTTACGACTGCGACTCCGCTGCAAAGCTTCTCTCTACCTTGGATATGCCCGTGGGGAGCATCGCAGGAATGTGCGGCGGCGGCGCACCCAGTACTTTGATAGCATGGCACACGGTCTGTGGTGCACCTGAGTCGTTCAACATCGAGGTAGTGAGAAAGGGCAAGGTAAGTTCTGAGGATGTTCTCGCATGGTGGAAGAAGAGGACCTGAAGCAATGGCGGGATGCAGGGCACGTCGCTCGTAGGACTCTTGAGGGCATAAAGGGCGAAATCGTTGCCGGCAAGGCTTGGATCGACGTCATTGACTCTGCAGAGCGCTTCATCAGAAGGCATGGCGGGCAACCGGCCTTCCCGGTCACCATCTCAGTCAACGACATGGCTGCTCACTACACGACGAACACCGAACTCATCCCCCCAGAGGGAATGGAGGGTGAGATGGTTTTCGATAATGGGGACCTGGTCAAGCTCGACATCGGGGTCCACATCAAAGGGGCCATAGCCGACAACGCACTGACAGTAGAAGTAGGAAACGGAGGTCTTCACTCTGATCAGATCAAGGCGGCGGAGGAAGCTCGCGATGCGGCCATCGAGAAGATGCATCCAGGAACGCCATGGCATGAGATTGGCGCTGCTGCTCAACAAGTCGCCAGCGATGCTGGGTTCGAGCCAATAAGGAATCTATGTGGTCACAGGATGGAACGTTGGAACCTGCACACTGGCCTATCTGTCCCAATGTATGCCTGTGGGCCGAACAACCCCGGATTCGGGGGGGGTGCCGAAGTCGGCAGTATCTACGCGATTGAGCCATTCAACACGACTGGAGAGGAGGGGATGATAGAGAACGTCCCACCACTGGGGTCGTCCAACATCCTGAGAGTGACGGGGAACGTGAAGATTCGCAAGGCTCTGGCAAAGGGCAAGCTCAAGCCTCTGGGTGCAACGATGGCGAGGTACCTTGAAGAACGTTACAATACCCTCCCATTCGCTGAGCGTTGGTCATACCCCCTACTCGCGAAGCCGTTCCCTGACGAGGACGAGGCCACGTTGCGAAAGAAATGGAAAGCTCTGGTGAAGAAGTTGACATCCATCAGATTCCTCGAAGTCTATGAGGCTCTTCGCGACGTCGATGGAGGGATTGTCGGCCAGTTCGAACACACGGTATACGTCGCCGAGGGGGGGCCAGAGGTCCTGACAGTGGAGTGATTTGTCTTCAGTACATCGTTTTCGGAGTTTTTTTCCTTAGTTTTAACAACGATTAATTATCGCCGGCTTCCTGACTAGCCCGTACAGGACGAAAGGTTCTCGCTGAGTGCATCCCATCCCCTCGCTATTGTCTCTCGCCCTGTACACCCTAACAGGCTAGCAGTCATGCTTTTTGCGAATTGTCCGAATAGGGGGCGGCCGAGCCGTATATCGTGACTGTGATTATGGCTACGAGCACCAGAAGAATACCGACTGTCTGGTTTGTGGAAGGGGACTCGTCGAGCAGGATAACCCCCCAAATTATCGTAAGGACAGGCTGTAGGAGAATGGCGAACGAGGTGTGGGCTGCAGGAAGCCGCGGCAAGGCGTAAGCGATTGCAGTCCAGCCGCCAACCTGGCACATCAGTGCGAGCAGAATCAACCAAGCATGGCCTGGCCAAGTCGGCTGGAGGTCGATTGGATCGATCGATATACTCTGTAGGGGGAGCAATCCAAGGATGAGCAATCCAAGCGCGGCGCCTGCTGTGGCATCGAGCTGGACGTTGGTGGCGGGCGCGAGCTCCCTGTTCGAGTATCGAAACACGATGAGGAACGTCGAGTAGAAGAAGGCAGCTGCTGTACCAAAGATCACTCCCTTGACGGGATTGACGCCGAAGGGTTCGGAGTCAGATATCCCCGATATCAGGGCCAGGCCACCAAGAACCACAGGCAGGGAAAAGAGAATTGCCGGATTTGGACGCTCTCCGAAGAGCCGCCAGGAGACGAGTGTCACGATAATGACCTGTGAGTTACCTATCAGAGTGGCGATTCCGATGCCGATGAATATCATCGAACTGTGGTAGGAGAGCATGTCGGGAGCAAGGATGGCCCCGGCCCCGAAGGCTATCCATCTGGTGCGAGTGGTGCGGGTATCCCTGTTGCGTGCGAGGTAGGCTAGCAGAGCGAGTGCGGGAAGGGCGTAGAGCATTCTGAAGAAGGCGCCAGTCGACGGGTTCGTGTCCGAGTAGACGTAGAGTACCGGAGAGAACGAGATTGCAACAGCACCCCCCAGTGCAACTAGCATAACCTGACGGTCAGTCACGACCGACATGCCAAGGCGCCCCTAACTGGAGTCCCCGTCAGCCAGCATTTGCTGCAATTCGCCGCTTTGAAGCATCTCTATGGCTATGTCCGATCCGCCGATCAACTCTCCGAGGACGAATATCTGTGGCATTGTAGGGAAGTCTGACCAAGCGCAAACTGAGGGAATGGCGTTTGGGTCTGAAAGCACGTTGACGGTCACGAACGGTTCCTCGAGCTGTTGCAAGGCCATTGCAGCGCGGTTGCTGAAGCCGCACAATGGCTGCTGAGGGGTCCCCTTCATGAAGAGTACGAGTCGGTTGTCATCGACTATCTCTTGCAATTCGTCTGGCGACCAGTTGAATGTAGTCATAATTTCACTCCGTGTCCGGTCGGCGGATATGCACCCCAAAGAACTCTACCTCTTCACCGTGAGGGTCGAACGCCGTGTCCCCACTCTCTCCCGCCTGTTCGGGCGTCATGCACCTCAAGTCCAGCGCATGCACGACATTGCTCGCAATGTGTGGTTTGAAATGGTTGAGAATTGGTTTTTGACGCTGTAGCGGCCTGACTCCTTCGTAACTCGGTGAGATCACTCTGACGTGAAAGTGGTCTCCGCTTCCATGCAGGTCGGAGACTTCGACATCTGCGTCCGGTACCACCTTGAGGACCTCCTCGGACATCCACTCCTCCGTGACCATGAAACATGTCAGCGATGGAACGATTTGAATCTACGTTTTGAGAGCGGTCCGAATCGCTTCTAGGTTCTCGGCGATGGTACCGCGGTCATTAATGAGTCCCGAGCCCACCACAGAGATATCAATGCCCCACTCGGCCACCATCGAGGCGTTGTGGTCCTTAATGCCGCCGTCAATCATCAGCTTGGTCGCACGGCCGCCTACAGCCATCTGAGAGTCGATGGCGGCGCGGAAGGCCCTCACCTTGCCCTCAATCTCGGGCATGAACATCTGCCCGCCCTTCCCAGGGATAATCGACATGACCAATACGAGGTCCAAGTCGGGTAGCAGCGGCAGTACCTCCTCAATCGGTGTGGACGGGTTGAGCACGCATCCGGCCTGAACACCAGCACCGTGGAGATCGGCTATCAGGGTCGGGAAGTCAGCCACCGCCTCGATGTGAGCGATTACCATGTCCACGCCTGCATCGACGTATTGGTCCCAAGTCTCCTCGGCGTTGGTGATCATCAAGTGGCAGTCGATGAAGGCGTTAGTACCCAAATGCTCCCTCGTTGAACGAATCAGTGCCGGTCCGAAGGTTATTGTTCGATTTACCACCCAGTTGCCGTCCATGACGTCCATGTGAAACCAATTTATCCCAGCAGCGGACGCTTCTGCAAGGGTCTCCCCAAGCCTGCAGAAGTCGGCAGTTAGGATGCTCGGCGTGATCTCCATCAGTGCCCCTCTGGCGTCGGGTGAGGCTTTCGGTTCTCAATCCCTCGGGCGGCTGTGGCCCCTCTGCATACACATATTGATAGGACGAGAACTCACCGTTTGGCCATTGGTGGGCAAATGGGGCAAGTGGTGGATGCAAGTGATTCAGACTTCGATGTAGTGACTAATAGTGACAAATGGGTTCTCGCCGACTTCTGGGCCCCCTGGTGTGGACCCTGCAGGATGGTGGCGCCCGTGCTTGAGCAGATTTCCGGTGAGAGGGAGATCACAATTGCCAAGGTAAACACGGACATCAACCCAGTTAGCTCAGGGAGGTTCGGGATTCGCGGGATCCCTGCACTCATTCTGTTCAGAGACGGCGAGATAGTCGACCGAATGACTGGTGCCATGCCCAAGAATGGAATGGACGCCTGGCTCGATCGCCACATGGCCTAGTCAGAGGCCTCGTGCAGTTTCCTAGATCTCTCTTCATGTGGCGCGCCGACCTCGCGGAGCAGCCGGGCTCGGAGGGCCTCGTGCAGCCACATGCCCTCATCGATCTCCAACATCAAACCTCGTTCGAGCAAGGGAGAGGGAGGGGCGCCATCCGCTCCGGCTGCCTTGGCTAGTGTCTCCCATGGTACAGGCCTATCGGCTACTGCAAGGAGGGAGAGCAGCTCGCGATGGTCATCGGGAAGCACGTCAAGAATCTCCTCGTCGAGGAAGCGGAGCCAGTCATCGTGGAGCGTCTGGCCGTAGAGTTCGAGCAGTTCGACGGCCAGCGGGTGGCCGCCTGTGGCCCTGTGCACTTGCTCTGCGGGAGCAGCAGCGGGGAGGTCGAGCTTGTCGAGCCAAGCAGATACCTCTTCGATAGTCAAACCGGACAGCGCGAGCTCCTCGACCTTGCCTCGAGTATGCACGTCACGCCTGTCGTAAAACGCTAGGTTGGTTCGCGAGACGAGGAGGAGTCGGATGTCAGTCGCCTCTGCAATCTGCAGTAGAGCCCCGAAGAGGTGATCCCCTGAGGGTCCGATGTTGTGGACGTCATCGAGGATAACCAAGAGTCCTCTAGGGGTCTTGCTCAATATTCCTTCTTCGTCCAACAGGTGAGCAGTCAGCCGTCGGCGATAGGTGTCCAACTCCAAGCGGGCGGCAGGCCTGAGTGGGAGAGAATCTAGCACTTTGTAGGGGTCCTCAGGGCCATCGACTATGCCGACCCTGTGTAGCAGGCTGGTCGCTATGCCAAGCTGGGAGTCCCAGGGTTGGCAAGGGTAGTACATCACTTGCAACTCTGGTTGTTCCTCTAGCAATGCAGACAGCCAATGTGAGACCAGAGTCGTCTTTCCGCACCCAGCGATGCCTGAGAGTACCAACATCGGCTTGTCTGAGTCATGCCATCCACCAAGCGCGAGCTTCTCGTTGGCTCTTCCATGTACCGTACGGGTCCTCGGTGGGCGGATGTGGTACGTCGAATGGGCTCCCGCTAGCATTGACAAAGAGCCTGGGGGTGGGGAGGCGCCGTCCTGACTGACTATTGTCCCGAAGCGGATATCGCCGAAGTTCAGCACACCCTCGTGCTGTGCGTGCATCAGCACCTGAAGCAGGCTCAGA
>JAYZLU010000048.1:0-3820 GCA_036153975.1 Thermoplasmatota archaeon
CGCCGGTGCATATCCTCGAAGATCCTCAGGACTCCCTCCTCGACCGAGTCAGTGAGCCACTCGGCGATGAACGAGCCCTGCAGGGAGTTCTCGTTGCGCAGCCAGCCGTACTCCTTGGAGAGAATGAGCTGGATAGCCACGGCGTCACGTACGGTCTCCTCAGTGGGGATACCAAAGGCCTCGTCGCGGCTGTTGGTGTGCAGCGAGTTGGCATTATCGGAGAGGGCATAGAGCGCTTGGAGGGTCGTACGGTAGTCGTTCCAAGTGAACTCCTGCGAGTGCAGCGAGCGGCCGCTCGACTGGATGTGATACTTCAACTTCTGGCCGCGCTCGCCGACATCGTACAGTTCGCGCATCGCGATAGCCCAGATCCGGCGAGAGACGCGGCCGATGACTGCGTACTCGGGGTCCATGCCGTTGGAGAAGAACCACGAGAAGTTGCGCAGGAACTTGTCGGGGTCGAGGCCGCGCGCCTTGAACAACTCGACGTACGTCAGCCCGTTTGAGAGCGTGAGGGCAGCCTGTGAGATCGGGTTGGCCCCGGCCTCGTCTATGTGGTAGCCCGAGATTGAGACGAAGTAGTGGTTGCGGACGTTGTTGTCCACATAGTACTCGGCGACGTCTGCCATCATCCTCAGAGCGGTGTCGAGGTTGAATACCAGTGTGTTCTGACCCATAGCCTCCTTGAGCTGATCCGCCTGGACCGTGCCCCGGACAGTGCTCAGCGTCTTCGACTTGATCTCGGACAATTCATCGTCGGTGGGGGCCCTGCCCCGCTCTTCCGCGAACTTCCTAGCCTGCTGGCGGATTGCCACAGTGAAGAAGGCGGCCAGATGCCACCAATAGTTGCCGTTGATGGTCTTCGAGACGCTCGTGTTGGATGCACACAAGTCGAAGCCCTCGAACAGGCGATCCATCTCGTCGACCGTGCTGATGCTCACACCGGACTCGCAGACCTTGCCAAAGATGTCTAGCTGCTCTATCGGGTCATGGCCGTAGAGGCTGGGTGAGTCGAAGGCCACTGAGAGCCGATTGAAGGGCTGGCCCTCGGAGAGGAACTTGTAGCGCTTGTTGGTGCGCTCGGCGCTGCCCTCGCCGGCGAACATCCGGACGGGCAGCTCGTCCTCGCGCCTGAACGGGAACACTCCGCCGGTGAATGGGAACAAGCCGGGGGCGTTCTCCTTGTTGATCCACCCTAGCCGTTCGCCCCAGTCCTCGGTGTCTGGTAGGGCCACTCTCGGAACATCCAGTCCCGAGAGGGTCCTAGTAGTCGTCTCGACGGGAATCTCCTTCCCACGAACAGTGTAACTGGTGGTCCCAGATCGGTATGACTTGGCAAGGGCGTCGAAGTCTGCGAGCGCCTGCCAAGTCGCATCTGGCACCTCCGACCTCGTCTTTGCTGCCTCCTCGTCGAGGTCAGCGGCAGCGTCTTCCTTGCCCGACTCGTGCATCTGTGCGGATGCCGCCTCGAGCTGCTGTACCAGCCTGACCTTGGATGAAGCCCCCTCAGAACTGGAGTGGTAGCCGCGGACTGCGGCTGCAACCTCTGCGAGGTAGCCCTGCCTCTCAGGAGGAATCGGCGGGGAGCGGTACGGAAGCCCATCTGATCCTAGCTTTGGATCCGAGGCGACGAACGAGGAATCGAAGCGCTTGCTTAGTACGCCAGAGAGTCGCTCCCAGAGCTGGTCGACACCGGCATCAGCGAATTGACTTGCGATTGTCGGGACGACTGGCAGGGTGTCCGCGTCGGCATCCCACGCCTCGCGGTTACGCTTGAACTGCTTGCGAATCTCGCTCAGCGCATCTTCGGCGCCGGGCCTGTCGAACTTGTTGAGGACGATGATGTCGGCGGCGTCCAGCATCTCCAGCTTCTCGAGCTGGCTGGGTGCGCCATACTCCCTAGTGGTGACATACAGAGAGACATCGGCGACCTCCGTGATCGCGTCATCGCCTTGGCCGATGCCGCTGGTCTCGACGAGCACGAGGTCGAAGCCGACGGCCTTGCAGACCTCGATTGCGCGGCCGACGCAATCGGCGATCTCGCGTCCGCTGTCCCTGCTCGCGAAGGAGCGCATGAACAGGTGCTCGTCAGTAAGCGAGTTCATCCTGATTCGGTCCCCGAGCAGTGCCCCGCCGGTCCGCTTGCGAGTCGGGTCCGTGGCCAGCAGTGCCACTCGCTTGCCCGGGTTGTCGCGTTGGATCCTGAGCATGAGTTCGTCCATAAGGCTCGACTTGCCGGCCCCGCCCGTCCCAGTCACCCCTACCACGGGGCTCACTTCGTCTGCCTGCGTCGAGCGCGCTCGCTTGAGAGCGGCTGCGAACGTTCCCTCGTCGGCGTTCTCCGCTAAGGTGAGCAGCCTGGAGATGGCACCGTGATCAGCTGCGGTGACCGGGCCGTCAATGGCCTCGAGTCGATCTGCAGCGAGCAGGTCGATGCGTCGTGCCTCCTCCATGGCGTCTTGCACCATGCCCACTAACCCCATCTCTCGGCCGTCATCGGGAGAGTAGATGCGTGCTATGCCCTTGTCTCGCAAGTGCTCGATCTCGTGCGGCAGAATCGTGCCCCCACCGCCCCCGAATAGGAATACGTGGCCGAAGCCTGCCTCTTCGAGAATCTCCTTGGTATGAGTGAACATCTCCACCGCTCCGCCTTGGTAGGAGGTGATGGCAATCGCATGGGCGTCCTCCTGGATGGCTGCTCGAGCGACCTCCTCCGCACCCCTGTCGTGGCCAAGGTGGATGACCTCGCACCCTTGGCTCTGCAGGATTCTCCGAAAGATTCCTATCGCCGCGTCGTGCCCATCGAAGATGGCGGCAGCGGTCACCACGCGCAGAGGCATTGCGCCGCCAGAGGACCTAGAGGGGGCCTCGGATGCGGCATCCTCGGTGCCACTCACCATGATTCGCCGACCCCACGGACCCACAAGAATGCGTTGCCGAGGAATTTCCGACTGCAGGGGGACTTCCGGGACACAGTTCAAGGCATGTTGCGTCTCCGTCACATAAGCGGTGGCCGTATGAGGTGTCCGAGGGACCAGAACAGCCTAATCGAGCCCGATTCGACCCAATTGAGCGTATTCGCGGACAACGGACTCCACAGCTGCGAAAAATGTCAGGGGATGCTGCTAAACGCCGAGGTCGCGCAGTCCGCCATAGCACGCGAAATACTCAACCAGATGCACGAGGCCTTCACAGATGGGGGTAGCGAAGCCGCCCTCGATTGCCCGAATTGCGATTCGAAGATGCGCGTCAGGAGCATTGTGTTCAGCAAGCCAGATGGCAGCGATACTGGTCCTATCGAGCTCGACGGCTGTCCCACTTGCTCGTCATTCTGGTTCGACGCAGGCGAGTTACAGAGTCTGGTTCCTCCCCTCGGGACCGCAGGCGAGGAGCCCGAGAGGGAGACTGTGGCACTGGCGGTCCTCGTCCAGATGCTGATGCTGCTACCCCACAGGATTACCTGAGGAGAGAGGATAGTTGCAGTTCCCAGTTTGGATCGACCTTGGTTCGGCCGCCATCCACCCCCACTTCGTCTTCGAGGTGCTCGGGTACCTCATCGGAATCTCGCTCACGATCTGGATCTCCTCGTCCGGAAGGGACACGGTCAGCCCCAAACAGAGGCACCCGCTCATTTTGGCGGGACTGGTAGGGGCCCTGATTGGAGCTAAGATACTGGCTTGGGCCCAGCACCCCCAAACGACCATCCTAGCAGTCACCGAAGAGCCGGTCCTGCTGTTCGGCGGCAAGACGATCGTGGGTGGGCTGCTTGGCGGCATGGCAGGCATCGAGCTGGCCAAGAAGGCCCTCGGCATCGAGCAGA
>JAYZLU010000049.1:0-2577 GCA_036153975.1 Thermoplasmatota archaeon
TCTCACAGCCAAGGCTCAAGCGCGCCTCCGACCACCTCCGAAGAAGAGTGAGGCGCCACTAGATGGCCTCAGCCATCCACGATCATTGACTCAACCGGTCGTGTAACCCATTACGACGCTGTCCTCGCCGGTACTGAGCACGTACACCGACCTCAGGTTCACACCTTCATCGGCGAGCGAGCGCGTGAACGCGGCTAGAGAGCCAGGCTCGTTTGCCAACTCTATCGTTTGCAACTTGTCCACGGCGTAGTTCGCGCCAATGCCGTCCAACGCAGCCCTAGTAGCATCGCTATCGTCCGTCACGAGCGCGGCGACAGCATGCTCGCTGCCTAAGCCGGCCCCTGACACTATGTTGACCCCGGCATCGGCAATCGCCTCGCAGCAAGCAGCCATTGAGCCAGGCACATCCTCCAATTGAATTAGGTACTCATCCATGAGTGCCCGTGTGCTGACATCGTATTGAAACTGCCGAATGCGCCAAGAATAAGTTATTGCGCCCTTTCCCCTTCCGTTTCCAACAGCGAACCGATTTTCAAGCAGAACCCTCTGTGTCATCGAGGGGCGACACAGGTGTGGGAGGTTCTGGAGCAAATATCGGGGCTTGACTTCGATGAGAAGATTGGCTTCGCTGCCGCCGTCCTCGTCTTCATTCTTGGATTCGAGATATATGTGGTCATGAGGGTTCTTGAGAGGTTCACCGATAAACACCAGGCTACCTGGTCCGATGTCCTGTTCAAGCCCCTGCGCAACAGGTTCTACCTGCTCACGGTAGTCATCACCCTGAACCTCACGCGTTGGTGGCTGAGTCCAGATGACATGTTCCAGAGCATCAGCGGCGAGACCGCCCCATCGGTCCAGAGCTACTTCTACGCAACCTACATACTACTTGCAACGAGCATCGTCAGCGTCTCGATTAAGCACGTTCTCCCCTCGACCTTGGCAGCCATCGACTCTGAAACAGCCGTCGTCCTCTCGGGGGGCCATCACCTAGCCGTGCTGGTTTCGCGCGTCGTTGTCTGGGTCGCTGGAATCAATCTCGCATTCCAGGAGGTCCAGATTGAGATGTTTGGCATGCTAGCCTCCCTCGCTGTGTTCTCGATTTTCCTTGGCCTCGCAGTCCAGCAGACGATGGGAAACATCCTCAACTCCTTCTTGCTGGATATCGATCACCCCTTCGAAGTGGGTGATCGGATCCAGGTCGGCGAGCACAGGGGGATCGTCGTCTCCATGGGTGTGCTCTCTACCAAGCTATTGACCCTCGAGGAGGAACTAGTGGTGATTCCCAACAACACCCTAGTCGCTTCAACCCTGATTAACTCCGCACGAGGGGGCGGCGACGGGAAGGCCGATCGAGTCACTCTGCGCTTGGAGATAGGGGTCTCCTTCGACGAGGACCCCAATCACATCAAGGCAATCCTCCTCATCGTTGCCCACGGATGCGAGTACATTCTCGAAAAACCGAGGCCGAGAGTCCTGATGACAGAGTTCGGAGACTACTCAAAGAAATTCATGCTCTACGCGTGGCTCGATGACTACAACAACGAACGGTTCGCCCGCGATCTGCTTCTGATGGATATCGACGCGGCCTTTGAACGAGAGGGCATCCAGATTCCGTACCCAACTACACACGAGATGCGCGCTCTTCCATCAATCGACCCCGAGACCTTGAAGGTTAAGAATAGGGCCAGGCGGTCATCGGTCGCCTTCATGAGGAAGGAGGGCATGCTTCTGGACATCGAGGAGGAGGAGAGGCTGCGCGCGGAGGAGGTCCGGTCAAAGCTCCTGATGTCCCTGGAGAAGTGGGGCGAAGACGAGGACTTAGAGAACCCGTCGTCAGAGGACACCGGCTGACCTTCGGGTGTGAGCACGATGGTCGCCGAGGCTTTCTACACGGACCTCGCCGAGTTCAGCAAGGCCGGCTTCTACATTGTGCTGTTCGCGGTCGTCGGCACCGCATGGCTCCGCGCGCGCTCTCGGAACGACGACTCTTGGATTCCCTGGCTGCACGGCACCATCATGTTCCACTGGATAGTTGGCGGGTTTTATTCGGGTATACGTATGCTGACCACCGACCCGGTGACCGAGATGGAGATTCGCCGCATGTTCGCCATGGAGGCGTTAGTATGCTTCGGAATTGTCACCTTCCACATCCTGTGGCTGCTCGATCGCAGGGAGGGGTAGCGTGGGAAGCACCCACAGGGACGCCGAGTTGGAGGCAGCCCTTCAGGCAGCCCTCGATGCGGGAAACTCGGTCTGGGTTGTCGGCGATGTCCACGGGTGCAGGCAGACCTTCGAAGCCCTGCTCGACAAACTCGAACTTGGCGAGGGGGACATGGTGTTGTGCGTCGGCGACCTCGTCGACAGGGGCCCTGACAGCCACGGCGTCCTCACGATCGTCCACGAGAGTGACGAAATCAACTCGCTGATGGGCAATCACGAGAAGATAATGGCAGACGCCCTGCGGGGCTCCTCGACCCGCTTGGCGTTCTTCTGGCAGAACAGGATCGGAGGGGGCCAGACGCTAAACTCGTTTCCCGGCAATGCCGAGCAGCAGCGCCAGCGCGCCATCGAGTGGCT
>JAYZLU010000050.1:0-2825 GCA_036153975.1 Thermoplasmatota archaeon
GGCGAGGGCCATGAGGAACGAGCCCGCGATTACGTCATTGCTGGTTGGCTCAAAGGCTCCGACATCGAAACCGAGCATATCTGCGGCTAGCTTCCCCGAGGTTTCTCCCATGGGGTTGAGCGTCAGCAGTGCACCGAGCAGCGTGACGGCTGCCAGAGACCTCGACCACAGTGGGTTGCCAGTGCCTTGCGAGGCGGCATAAAGGCTGACTCCAGCGACTTGCAGGAAGAAGAATCCCCCTGAGACCATCCTCACAAGCAGCCATTGCCCTAGGCCCGTCTCTAGTCCTCCGGTCACGGCTATAATCACCGTCGAGATGGGATCAGAGAGTAGACCGATAATGATGAGCCACGCTGGTAGAGCCATCTTCCTAGTGCGAGAGGCAGCTGTCAGTAGTTGATTGACGATGACGACTATTAGGGCGAGGACTTGGAAGGCGGTACCCACGAAGAGCACATTCAGACCTAGGAGCACCGGCTTGTGAGCCCCGATTGCCATGATCAAGACCGAGAGTGTCCAAACAAAGGACATCAGTGCGGCGTTACGCTCGCTAGCGAGTTGGGTCCCCCCTAGTGTCGGGACGATGTGCAATCCCGCGCCGATGAGCAGCATCCCAACAGCGCCGAACAGGGCAACCAGATTGCCTGCGAGGAGAAGGGTCTCAGAGGTTGGTGAGTAGCCCCATGACCCCAGGCTGTGCAGAGCCGTAGGGTCGTGGCCTAGCCAAAGGCCGCAAAAGGTGAGGGCCGAAGCAAGGATGAGCCAGAAGGCCCCTTGCATAATCCAAGCCTTGGCACCGGAGCCTTGTCTGCCCTCTGCGAAATCAATTGCAGGGCCGAGGGCCTTCTCGAGCATGAACATGCTCATGCTCTTACTGACATCGGTGAACACCCAGATACCGCGGTTCAGCATCATATAAACAGCAAATATAGCAATCCAGTAGAAGAGCATCGTAGTAATCAGGCCCACGACATCACCTCACTCGCTAGTGGCCTCCGTTAGCATAGTGCCAACGATGGCGAAAACCCCAATCATCACACCAAGGATGAAGAACCAAATCCCCGAGTCGAAGACTCCCTCGAAGACAGGGAGAATCGACGAGATTACTGGGAGATCGCTGCCGGGGTAAAGGATGCCGTACAGAACGAGGAAAATCAGGGTCGCAACGAAGCCGAGGACGAGGAAGAGCCACGACGACGCGGGCTCACGCTCGCCTTGTAGGAACTCTCCAATTGACCCGGTGTCGTCATTGGTCATACTCGCACCCCAGACATCGTCACGTTGTCCGCTCCTACCACCGAAGATTCGCCCTTAAGCATTGGGCGAATGGTGGTTTCCCTGTGATTCAAGGGGCACGAGCCAGGTCAATAGGGTTGCCTCTCCTAAAGGTCCCGCTTCCCAATGGCGTTGGTATGCTCAAGTCGTTGTCCAACTCAGCCCTCCAAACTGCCTTGCAAGAGCAAACGAGTTCTGAGAATTCCCCGACGTCTCCGGAGACGGAGTAACGCTCGATAGCAGCGACGACGTCTCCATCGCAGACCTTGCAGTTGTGTGCTCCACGAATCTTCCCCCCTGCAGTTGGATGGACGATGAGCCGACAGTCGAGTTGGGAAATCTCCTCATGGGATCTAACAATCATCTCGACCAGTGACCACAGCCAGGGTGGGCGGTACTCCCGGTTACTGAACAGGCGGTCCACCACCGTCTTCCTCTGGATGTTCATCGGATTGACTGAGACCTCGTCCGAGTATGGAGCAACCTGCTGCAACCACGATGTCGTATGAACAAGGGCATCTCCCTCCGACATGAATGGGGGCTTGAACAGTAGGTAGGTCTTGACGCGAAGGCCATTGTCCCTGAGCATGTCGATGGCCCTGTGCCACTGCTTGGTCGAGAATCCCTTGTTGACGTGAAATCTCAGTACCTTGTCATCGTATGCCTCCAGTCCGATAGCTACCGTGCATCCCGGGTGACGCTCGGCAACCCAAGCCAGCTTCTCGGACGTGCACATCTGAGCTTGTGCCTCGACCACTAGGTGCAGTCCCCTCTCGGATGTCTCACGAAGCACCGCCTCCTGCCACTCGGGAGGGTTCTCGCGGTCCTCGAAGAAGGTGCCAGAGGTGTACACCTTGACCATGTCACAAGCCTCGAAATCGTTGGTTTGACGCTTGGCCTCCTCCCATTGGGAGAACATGTCGTCGGAAGTGACGTCGTCACGGACATCGTTGAAGTAACCGCAGAAGGTGCACCCGGACTTCCACCACCAAGCGCAGCCCTTGGTTCTCAGAATTACCGTCGCAGCGGTGCAAGGGGTCCCGTCGGGAAGCGCCTCTGGGGTCTTGTAAACGGTAACTGGCTTGCTCGCATCCCACGACTCGCGGAAGGATATCGATTCGGGGGTGTTCTCGGGGGCCTTGATCAGATGATGGACTTTGACGGCCTTCGAGCCGTCCCCAAGAAGGCCGGTAGCATTGGCCATGCAACGGCTTTTCGGGTATTGCACTTCATCCTACCGAGAGTGCCTGTCGCTCTTTAGTGACACCAGATGTCGTAGACGACACTAAAACTTCCCAATGCATCCGCTGAACCGTGTTCTCCGATAACGAATCGGATTTGGAGCACCATGAACTGGTTAGGAAGATCATCGACGAGATGGACCCTGATTCGAAGAAAGCTCTGAACAGCTGGTATTGGTACGATTGGGCGAACCAGGCCTTCGCGCTGACGGTCATCACGGTAGTCGTGCCTGCGCTGCTTTCCAACATGTTTGAACTAGCCACCGGAGGTGGGGCGGAATACGGGAGCATGAAGATTACTGGGGACAC
>JAYZLU010000051.1:0-3166 GCA_036153975.1 Thermoplasmatota archaeon
TTCACGATGGATTCCGACTTCGACCCTCTCGACCCCGAGTTCCCCGACACTAGGATGGACGGGGATTTCGATTTCGGAAAACCGGAGTTCCTGATGTACGCCAGCAGCGCACAGGATGCGGAGCTCGTCGGGTTCGCGTGGTACGTGCGGACAGACTCAGAGAACCCCCCGGCAGGATTCCCCGGTGACAACGACTGGTGGCACGTCCACGACATGCTCTGCTTCACGAACTCCAGCTTCCAGGTGGTCGGCGAGGACATCAGCGACGAGCAGTGCCATTCCATGGATGGAAACAATGTGCATCTCGACGACTACTGGATGACCCACGCATGGATCATCGAGCCGTGGCTCACCGAATTCGACGTCTTCACCAACCACCACCCGTGCCTGAAGCAGGAGGGAGCAGAGAGCGATCAAGAAGACTCGTGCTGGGGGGAGGCGTCGGGCACCGGTCACACGGGCCATGGCACCTAGCCTGAAAGAACACGAATGTGGTGCCGGGAGCGGGACTTGAACCCGCGACCTTCGGATGACTCAGGCATCTCGAAGGGGGCCTTCGGCGCGAACGTGCCTTACGGCTGCCCTATGAGTCCGACGCGCTACCAACTACGCCACCCCGGCATGGTCCCGAGGCGGACGAGGCGCCCATTTGAGCATTCCCCGGTGCAATGGGGGATGGGTCGACGGCGGCGGCACGCAGGGTTGATGTGGTGAAGGGCCCCGCCGCAGACGAACGCTATGGTTGATGTCGACTCGGCCCTGAGGGCAAGCGCCTACTCGGGCAAGAAGAAGCGAGGGGGCGGCGACAAGGAGGACAAGCCCAGCACCGTGCTCGAGCCCTTCGATCCCGCCGCCCACGCGCAGAAGGAGAATGCAGAAGCGATTTCGATGTGGCTCGTGATCGTATACGGGTTGGCCGTCGCAGTCCTGATGCGCTACTCCCTGATGCCTTCCCTCGAGGGCACCCAGCAGATCCTCTGGCTGCTTCCCGTCCTCCTGATGGCCACGGTTCAGCCGCTGCACCGCACACTCGTCCCCTCCCGCTTCTACAACCTGTACACGAGGGGCAACTGGTTCCGCGCCTGCTTCCTCTACCTGTTCACCTGGCTAGCGCTCTCCTTCGCCCTGGTCAACCCCCCACTCGCCGACATCGCCGCCCCCCACCTTGCGGGCGGCCTCGACATCGAGGCCACGGACGGCATCGCCCAATCTACTTGGAAGCAGTCCACCTACTCAATCCAGATCAACCAGGACTCCATCCCGGTTGTGCTTGGCTTCGCAGTCAGGGACAACGTCGACGCCGGGAACTCGACGATGTCCCTCACCATAACCCAACGGGGGCAGCCTGATCCGCTCGCCCACGCGGAGGGGCTCGTCAAGGACCAAGCTGCTCCCTCCGCGGTATTCGAGGGCGTCGGGGAGTGGCAGAGAGGGCTGTGGAAGAACACGCTCTCGGGAGAGTTCGCAGGCCCCTTGGTCGCACCGAACTCTCTGGATATCGGCATGGCATGGGACCTGGGTACCATTGGGCCGGGCGAGTACTTCGTTCAGATCGAGCTGGTGGAGAACGGGGCCCCATGGAGCACCGGACAGAACACGTGGTCGAACGAGTACAGGCTGCTGATTACCCAGGTCGCCTAGTTGCCCAACAGCGTGCAGATTCGCGCGGCCATCGCATCCAGTTGCAATGACTCGCCGCCCCCCTCGACCATTCTGAAGTCGGTCTCGGCCATCGCCTCGGTCACGCCCAGCTTCTGAACCTCGTCGAGGAAGGTTATGTCACCCAGCTCGCGGTGCAGCTGGTTGACGAGGTCGGTGCCGGCGAGGCCAAACCGATCGAGGATCCCCCTCATCCTGCGTCGAGCAGGCTGGAACCCGTCCTCCTTGCACGCGAGGAAGAACCCGTGCAGCTCTTCGGGAGGGGCGGTGGCCGTGGTCTCGTAGACCAGCTCCCTGGTTACGTGGCGGTCTAGTGAGGCTGCGACTTGGAGCGAGGTGATTGCCTTCCTGAGATCGCCGAGGCTGACGTGGGCTATGGCCTCGGCAGCCTCGGCATCGAGCTCGACGCCCTCCTTCTGCGCCACGTCGGTCACCATCTCGAGGACCTTGTCCTCATCGAGGGGCCTGAACCTGAAGACCGCGCAGCGCGACTGGATGGCCTCGATTATCTTCGAGGAGTAGTTGCACGAGAGGATGAACCTGCAGGTCTCGGAGTACTGCTCCATGATCCTCCTCAGGGCGCCTTGGGCGTCGGGGGTCAGGGCATCGGCCTCGTCGAGGAAGATGACCTTGAACGTGGAGCCAGGCATCGGCGCGGTGCGCGCGAACTGCTTGACCTTGGTCCGTACCGACTCGAGCTTGCGCTCGTCGCTGGCGTTCATCTCCAACAGGTTGCCCCTGTAACTCTCCCCGAACACGTCCCGGGCCAGCGCGAGCGCCGCCGTCGTCTTGCCCGTGCCAGGGGGGCCGGCGAACATCAGGTGGGGGAATGTGCGCGTCTCGGCATATGCCCTGAGACGGTCCACGACGGCCCTCTGCCCCTTGATCCCGCTAACGGAACGGGGACGGTGGCGCTCTACCCACAGTTCGCTCATGGTAGTCTTCCCGCACCCATGCGTGAGCGTCCTTGAAGGTTGGGGGCGGCCCCCCGAGGCCCCTCAATAGCTCTCGCTCTCATCGGGGAAGTCACCGCTTCGGACGTCTTCGATGAAATGCTTCACCGCACCATCAACAGCCTGTCCAACATCGGCGTAGCGACGCAGGAAGCGCGGGGAGAAATCTTTCGTGATACCTAGCATGTCATGCAGCACCAGTACCTGCCCATCGCAGTCGGCCCCGGCGCCGATTCCGATTGTCGGGATGATCAGTGACTCGCTGGCCTGCTTGGCTAGCTCCGAAGGTATCTTCTCGAAGACCACCGAGAAGCAGCCTGCCTGCTCGAGCGCCTTTGCGTCCTCCATCAGCATATCTGCCTCGACCTCCTCCTTGGCTCGGACGGTGTAGGTCCCGAACTTGTAAATCGACTGCGGCGTCAGGCCAAGGTGCCCCATCACGGGAATCCCCGCGTTGACGATACGTTCGACCGACTCGGCGACCTCGGAGCCGCCCTCCAGCTTCACCGCGTGCCCCCCCGACTCCTTCATGATGCGGATCGCCGAGTCGAGTG
>JAYZLU010000052.1:0-2552 GCA_036153975.1 Thermoplasmatota archaeon
CGCTTCCTCTGAGCGCGACGCACCACCTCCCTCTGTTCCAAGCCGGACTTCCTAGCGACGTGTGCAATCAGGGCCTGTATGCTATCCTCCGCACGATCGAGGGGTTGGCGCGATTGCTCGACGGGCAGTTCCTGCTCTTTGGACTGGGGGGGTCTCGACTCGGACTGCGTCGGTTCGGGCGCATCGTTCGTGGAGGGCGGTACGAAAGCCGGGATGACAGCAAAGCTACCAGAGAAAGGCTGCCAACCCAAATCGGGGGGCAGTAGTTCGATGTGAGGATTGGGCATCATGGACCCCTCATCCTCCACGAGCCAACCGAACTCGAGGAGCCGATCAGCGATGCCCATGGAGTCCTCCGGCGAGAACCACTGCAGCTCCAGAGCCCACATTCTCGCGAGATCGGGCTTACTGATGCCCCGATCGGGCGCCCCGTGGAAGCTAGCATGAAGCAGCCTCGCTATCTGATCGGCCCGGTGTTCGCTCATCCGCTGCCTCCGCTGGCAGAGAGCATGAGTGCGATGCTTGAGCCTTGCCCATCGGACTTGGACGCGAACGCGCTTGGTTGAAATGTGACGGGGGTATCCGGGGTCGACTCAATATGGCGAGGAAGTACATAGCACGCGACCCGCGGACTGGCAAGCAGATTCGTAGTGGTGTACGAGGCAAAACCACGAAGGATAGCATCAGATCTCTCTCACCGGGCCCCGGGCCATGGGAGAGGCTCCTCCTCGCAGACATCGTCCCGCTGGCCAGCGGCCGCATCACCAAGGTCGAGGTTCCCGCTGACGAAGGCAGCAAGTGGAAGCTCGGCAGGATTGACGCCATCAAGGCGCTGCACAAGGTCCTCGAGAGCGATGTCGAGCAGGCGCACCGCGCCCTAATCGGGGCCTTGGACGATGACTACCCAGACGTGCGCATAGCCGGGCTGAAGTCACTACCGTCGTTCGCGCTCAGGAGGCAGGGCACCCTCTTCCAATGCCTCTCCGACAGGCTGCTGGACAATGAGGGACCGGTCAGGGAAGAAGCTCGCGCATGCCTCAAGAAGGTCGCTCCGCTGTTCCCGTCCGGGTGCGAGGAGATCATCCGCAGGGAACTCAGGGACGACAGGAAGGAACATCGCGACAACGCCTTCGAATCCCTCCAACTGGCTTCGAGGCAGTGGCCGGAGGTCGGGTGCCTGCACTTGGACGAACTGATTAGGGAGGAGGAGGATGACCTGCGGATAAGGGGCTCCAAGATTCTCAGGACGATCACTTCCAAGGGCGGAGCGGAGGCATGGGACTTGATTAGCTGGTCGCTACAGGACGAAGAGGTGCGTGTTCGCAGGAATGCCGCCAAGACCCTGGTTGCCCTAGCCACTGTCGAGCCTCGGATAGCAACCGTACTAGTCGAGGCGAGCATCGAAGAACGCGACAGGGCAATCAGGGACTCCGTGATCAGGGCGCTGAAGAAACTCGACATGCAGAGCCCGAAGGTGGCTCGTTTGGTCATCCGGGGCGCTCGTGACGAGGACGTCGAGATGCGCAAGGCGTGCATCAGCCAACTCGTCATCATACTGACGGGTCAGGAGCTGCGAGAGGCCGCCGCAGATCTGCTGAGGACCGAGAGCGACCCGGTGCTGAGGAAGCGGCTGGCGGCCCTGTCAGTGGACCATGACTTGGAGGGTACCGAGGAGGAGAAGAACAAGGCACTGGCCCCGTTGGACAAGGTCGTAGTTCTGCTTCCGGAACTGGAGGAGGACTTACCCGGGAGCTCGAAATCAAAGCACAATGACTTGCGTGAGGATGATAAACGGGATTCAGGTCGGCCGCCCAGCGAGGTCAGCAGATGAGTGACGAGTTTGACGAGAAGCTATTGCGATTCGAACGGCTCTGGGATGGTGTCACACCCAAGGGCGAGAATCGAAACAAGGCCCTGAAGTTCCGTCAGTACATGCGCAACCACGTCATGCAGAAGTTCCACAAGCGTCGCAAGGACCAGTGGGCCAACGCAGACAAGGGCCACTACAACCATGGCTTCTCCAGCAAAGACCAGTTCCTGACCAAGAAGAACTGCCGGAAGTACTGGATGGGCGAGTTGCAGAAGGACATCAAGGACGCAGAGACCTTCTGAGGCAATCCCATGACCACTCCCTCATTCAGCGACTGGGACCTTGAGGCTCCGATTGCTAAGGCCATCGATGGGCTCGGTTGGACTGAGCCCACCGAGATTCAGGTTGGGGCGCTGCCGGTCGCACGAAGGGGCATCGACGTCGTGGGTCAAGCCAGGACCGGCTCGGGCAAGACTGCTGCCTTCGCGATACCGATCATAGAGCACTGCGAGCCCTCGGGCTCGCTCCAAGCGCTGGTACTCTGCCCGACGCGCGAGCTCGCCGTGCAGGTGGCCGAGGAGATGGGGGCCCTGCAAGGGGACAAGGGCCTCTCGATCGAGACGGTCTACGGTGGAACCGACATAGAAAGGCAGGCCAAGCGCCTAGGCAAGGGAGTCGATGTAATCGTGGGAACTCCGGGTAGGGTAATCGACATGAGCAAGCGTGGGCACATAGGGCTCGC
>JAYZLU010000053.1:0-4192 GCA_036153975.1 Thermoplasmatota archaeon
GTCCTCGGCGTGTTCGAGGATCTCTAGCCATGCTTCAGACGGAGACCCCTCAAACACCTCCATCAGCCGGGGGTTATCGCGGGCGATGTAGCCGATTGAGGTGCGTTCGTCGGGCTTCTGCTCGCACTGCTTGCCGATGAGCTTGAAGAATGGGTGCGTCAGACGTCCCAATATCGGCTCGGAGATCTGGGCAGAGGGCGAGTCGATTCCCGGCCAACCCTCATTATTCATCCATCCCGCCCACTCTTCCTCCTGAAGGGGACGCAGCCGGCGGACAACACAGGACATGGCAAGCAGAAACTGACTCCAGTCGGCCACCACTCCGGCGCGTTCCGGATTCGAGAGCCAGATCGCGATATCATACAGTGGCAGTGGCCTGTCCAGTTTGGTTCCGTCGATGTGCTGTTTCCCGTCTTCATCGGTCATCAGTAAGCCACCGCCGGGCAGAGGCAGAGGCATATGCGGAATCGCCCTGCCGTAGACGCGGATGGAGTGAGATACCTCGGCCCACAACTTGCAACTCTCCTCGCTCCAGTGCACGGCAGGTCCTCGGCGTGTCCTGAACGGCTTGGGAAGCTCAGTCTCGGATCCGGCGTTGTCGACCAAACCCGCCAGTCTCTGCTCGGGACTCAGTCCTCTGTGCGGGGCCAGAATAGAGTTCATACGAGCCCTTCCATCTGTGGTTGGCAACTGACTCTGCAGCAGTCCTGTGAATGGCCTGACCAGAGCAGCGCAGCCGGAGCACTTGCTCGTCTGGCCACTGATAGTGCCCCCGCAACAATCGCATAACTCTGCCATCCCAAGGAGATTGATTCCCACCTTATTTGAAGCAAACAGCAATCATCACCGTCCGACCTCGTCCGGGGCTTAGTTCAAGACATCCCACTGCCCCGTCATGGGCAATGGGATACGCCTGTCCTAGAGACGGCTCCGCACTGGTCTCTCCGGAGGACTCGGACCGCTCCACATTCTCGCGCCTCGGAGTCCATCACTGCGATGCATGCTCCGGCATGCTGCTCAGTGCGGACGCGGCGTTGTCGGCGATCTCTCAGGACAGGCTGCACCAGATGCACGAGTCCTTTGAGCAGGACGGAGGAGCGGAGGTCGACCTCGACTGCCCGCTGTGCGACTCTCACATGCGCGCTCGCGAGATCGTTTTCACAAGATTGGACGGCACCGAGATGGACCCCATAGAACTCGACGGCTGCCCAACCTGCGCCTCGTTCTGGTTCGATGTCGGGGAACTCCAGAGGGTATCGCCCCCTGAGAATGGCGGCTCCAACGGAGGGACGGAGGCCAAGACCCTCGCCATCGCGCTTGAGTTTCTGTTTCACTTGCCGTTCTCGATTCTCTAATCACAGGTAGTCGCCGAAAAGCAGTCCGGCGAACACGAACATGAGGGTGCCCATGGCGGCATCAATTCTTCTTGCCTGCGAACGCAACTTGGATACGCCGTCACCCCTAGTGAGAACCGTTGCTACTGTGACATACCAAGTTCCATCGATAGCCATTCCAAGAAGTCCCATCCCAAATAGTGTCTCTGTACTGATATCTGCCTCAATGAAGGGTGCGTATAGGGCGATCATCCACGCCGCAATTTTTGGATTCATAATCGCTATTGCGAAGCCCTGAGCGAAGCCAGCACGGCCCGAAGGGCCGTGTTCATCCTCAACCGAAGAATCGTAAGAATCTCCCATTGAGGCCTTCAGAAACTTCACTCCGAGCCATATCAGCAAGGCTATTCCACCCCATTTCAGAATCGCCTGAGTCGATTCGTGTAGAGTGAGTGCAGTTGCTATCCCGGCAGCTGCCAAGAATGCGTAGATGCCGAAGCCTATGCCGTGCCCGATACCGGTCATCACCCCTTGGCGTCGACCTCCTACCATGGTGTTGCGCAGAACTACTGCGAGACTTGGGCCGGGGCTCATCGCTCCTAGCACGAACACGGTACCTAAGGCGACCCAAGCCTCGGGGTCCATCGAATCACCGACTATGCATCAGCGTACATCGCTTCGATCTCGTCGGCCCAGTTCTCGCGAATCTGGATCCTCCGGATCTTGAGTGTGGGAGTCAGTTCCCCCTCGTCGATGTTGAGGTCTCTGGGCAAAATGGTGAACCTCTTGATTTGTTCAGGCGGAGAAAATTGAGCGTTTCGCCGCTGCACCTCAGCCTCAACCTCTGCGTGGACCTCAGCGCTGTCAGTGTACTCCGAGAGCTCGTGACCCATCTCCCTGAGCTTGGCGATCTGCTCTGTGGGGTCCTTCGGGACCTCGGTGGCGCCGTCGAGCCCGAGCTTGTCGCGCAGGATCGCCCCCACGTCTAGGGTGACCAGTGCGGAGCAGTACTTCCTGCCGTCTCCAATCAGCATCACCTGGCTCAGAATGGGGATCCCTTTCATCGTCTCCTCGATGACCAACGGGGCGATGTTCTTGCCACCGCTACTGATGTACAGCTCCTTTTTCCTGCCGGTGATGTACAGGTAGCCGTCCTTGTCGATCTTGCCGACGTCGCCGGTCTTGAACCAGTCCCCCTCCATCACCTCGGCCGTCGACTCGGGATTGTTGTAGTACCCCTTCATGATGTGGCGCCCGCGGATCAATATCTCGCCGTCGGCGGCGATTTTCGCCTCGGTCCCGACCATCGGTTTTCCGACGCTGCCAATCTTATTGTTGTCCTTGAAGTTTAAGCTCGATCCAGCCGAGCTCTCTGACAATCCCCAGCCTTCGAAAAGAGGTAGGTCGAGCTTGTGGAAGAAGTGCAGTATGTCCGGATTTATCGGCGCAGCGCCAGTCACCATGTACTTGCACCGATCCCATCCTACAGCGGCCTGAGCCTTCTTCTTGATGATGCCCCCGATCACCGGGATGCCTAGCAGCTTGGTCTTCCCTCCCAGTCCTGCAACCAGATTGCTGTACACCTTCTCATAAATGCGCGGGACCGCGATGAATATGTGGGGCCGCACCTCCTTGCAGTAGTCTATCGCGTGCAGGGGGTTGTCGACTATGTGCATGTGGATGGCGTCTATTGCAGTCAGGTGCTGGCAAGCCAACATCGAAAAGACATGCGATCCAGGTAGCCAGGAAACGTAGCAGTCACCTTGGTCGTATTCCTCTATCTCGTGGACGCTGCCTATCTCGAATTCGAAGTTGTCGTGGGTGAGCATGACGCCTTTCGGTTTCCCGGTGGTTCCTGATGTGTAGCACAGGCTCGCGACATCATGAGGATCGATGGCCGCGATCCTAGCATGGACCTCGTCGTCACCCACGCCGGCGCCTCTGGAGATGAACTCCGACCACGACATCGCTTTGGGATGGTGTGGCATGTCCACGCCATCCATCACCACAACCGCTTCGACTTTGGGCAGGTTGTCCAGCACCGAGTGCAGCCGGTGGCTGCACATCTTCTCAGGGTCACCCCCGTCCATCGGGTTGTTCCCGACCACGACGATTTTTGAGTCGCTGTTGCCCACCACCCACTCGATCTCCTCGGGAGAGCAGGTCTGGTAGACCCCGACATTGACCCCTCCGCACATGTTGGCGGCGGCGAACGCGCTGTTGAACTCCCACCGGTTGTAACTGTGTATGCTAAGCTTGTCGCCGGCCTCGAAACCCATCGCGATGAGCGAGCGCGCGACGCCAATTGTCTTCGCGCAGTACTCGGACCAACTCAGTGTGACCCACTGTCCGTTCTCCTTCCATGATACTGCGGGTTCGTTCGGGTATTTCTCGGCGTTTGAAATCAGATACTGGCACGTACGCATCATTGTGTACCAGAACATTTGCTGACTTAACTTTTTACTAGCCCCCCAGGGGTTATCTTCCGGACGCTCAGGGCAGCACTGCTCTAACATTGGCACGCCAGTCCGCGCCGCCGTTGCGGTTGGCCAGGGGGGAGGCTGGAGATGGGTGCCAGCAGCCTACAACTTCGATCGTGCCATCATCCAAGGCCGACCTCGCCCGTGACTCAGCGAACTTGCCGACCCCAATCACTCTCTCGGCATTGAGTATCGAAACGACCCCGCGCAGGTGCTCGTCGCAGCGCTCGAGTAACTCCTGAGCGGTCGGTCCGGCGATTTTGTCTGGAGTGATGTTGGTAGCACGCGGGCCCGAGAATAGCATGAGCGGGCAGTGGTTGACCAGGAATACATGGCTGGCGATGGCGTCGGCATCTCCGTAGCGCTCCGCGAGCAACC
>JAYZLU010000054.1:0-8523 GCA_036153975.1 Thermoplasmatota archaeon
AATCGAGAACGGAGGGACCCCCTTCTCCCTGAACGAAGGCGATTCGGAGGACAGGACGCTAACGGTTAGCGTCAACGACCAAGCATCCGGAGAATGCGAGACTACGGTGACTGCTACTGGAGTTGCAGGAATAGAAACTGCCAACGAGGATATCAAGGTGACTACGTCCGCCGAAGGCGGTGGCCAGTACTCCGTCACGCTCACTTATTCCAATCCCAGCAATGGCATCATCAACTACGACGGAGAGGATGACGAGGCCGAATGGATAGTCGACGTCGAGAACACCGGTGAGGCCGATGGCGATCAGACTATTCAGCTCAGCATGACCTCATCCAGTGACTGTGACTCGGACGGCCTCGATGCCAGTGTAGACCCGCAGCAAATGTCCCTGAGCGAGGGCGAGTCGGAGGAAGCCACTGTGACGGTGACTCTGCCCGATGGAAGCTCCACCGATTCTGGAGAACACTGCTTCATCATAGAGGCGACCGTGACCAGTGACCCAAACACGCTTGACCAGGCCAACGACAGCCTACAACTGACTCTGAAGATCCCCGAGGTGAAGACCTGCGACTCCTCGTTGCAAACCTCCTCTCACACGCTGGACCCTGGAGAATCGGCAACCAATTCCTTCTCTTTGGTGAACACTGGCAACACGGCTTGGACAGTCAGCGCGTACGCGATGGCCGAGGGATACGATGTCAGCGATTGGGCGGAGTTCGACACCCCTACCAGCAGGCTGCTATCAGAGCCGGGCGGCTCTCAGGACTCGACCATCTTCGACTTCGTCATAGCTCCCGACGACTCCGTCGAGCCCGGCACGATTGACATCTACATCCAGGGTCGCGCCGGCAGCAACGTAGGGTGCGAGTCCATCCTCAGGGTGACTCTAGGGCAGGTCCGAGATGCCTCGCTCTCGCTCACCCAACCGACGCTGAGCAACGTCCAGCCAGGCGCCACCGAGTCGACCTCAATCCAAGTCACGAACACCGGGAACGGCCAGGACACATACGCACTAGGCGTCACGGACCTCCCTCCGGGTTGGCAGGTGGACCTTTCGACGAATTCCGTTACCGTGGATGGCAGGCACTGCACGACATCGTCAAACTGCGACAGGGTTTACGTGCAAGCGCAAATCACCGTTCCAATCAGCGGTAAAGCAGGCGTCGAGTTCCCGATTATTTTCACAGTGAGCTCATCCGGAGTCACTCATGACGAGGTCTCTGTCGTAGTGACGGTCGCGCCGGTTCACAGCGGAAGTATGGACTTCCCCTCAGACTCCCAGACTGGCAGGTTCACGCAATGGGTTGCCTTTCCCATCGACCTAACCAACACCGGCAACATCCAGGACACGTTCGGACTAAGCTCCTGCGACCCGGATATCAACGACACCTGCGAGCAGACCAAGTGGTCAACTCGATTCAAAGACTCCGAGGGCAACAACGTCACGCTGGTAACCCTCGATTCCGAGCAGACCGAACGCATCTACTTGGAAGTCCTGGTCTCGGACAACATCGATAACAAGTCGGAGGAGTTCGAAGTCAGGATCGGCATCGTCGGAACGGAGTTTCTGATGATGGACAGGGTGGCTGTCACCGTCTCCATCTACAACTACAGCATGGCCGTGGCTTTCGAGAACCCAGGTGACGATCCAAAATTGATGAACATGGCCCTACCACCAGGAGGTTCCACCACGCTGGCTCTCTGGGTTTCTAACACTGGGGACGGCGGCGCCGATGAAGTCGTTATTTCGGTTACAGGAATGGACTCGTCGGTTCTCCGTACCGTCAGCGTAGACGGTTCCGAGGTCGAAGGGGATGTCAGGGTCCCCGCGAATAACCAGGTCCTCATCGAGATAGAGTTTGAAGTCCTAGAGGGGATAGAGAGTGGAACCTCGGGGGTCTTGAGGATTAGCGTAACTTCGAAGAAGAACACGGCCCAGATTCCCTCCTTCGTCGATATCGCAGTGGACATCAGGACCATTCACGACCTTCGCTTCACACTGGAGTCCCCTGACGAGAAGGAGGCCCCATATCCAGAGCACTCTGAGTTCATCCTCTATGTCTCAAACCACGGCAATACGGTGGAGGACGTCGAAGTCCTATCCAGTGATTCGCTCAGGGGATGGACCGTCGATGTGATTGGCGACGAGTTCGAACTGGACCCGGGTGAAACCCGCCAGGTAAAGGTCAGGGTGACACCCCCAAACGAGATGATTGCTGAGGACGACTACACCTTCACAATCACTGTGCAGCCGAAGGGCCTACCGGTCGCAGGACAACCCGTGGACCTGACAGTGAAGTCCACTCTGGGGATCAGTGCAATCTCCGACGAGATGCAGGAGGTCCTGGCCATTGCGGTCATAGTGGTGGGTTCGCTCCTCGTGCTCTACTTGTTTGCCCGCTCCCGCTCCGAGAACCGACTGATTGTCGAGTCCCTCAACGACGAGTACGATGACTGAGCAGAGTCCTAGACTCATCCTCGGATACGCTTATGTCCAGTTTTTTCGTGGCGGTCCATGTCGGTCCCTATGGGACCGAGGGTGAAATGATGACCACAGTTACCGAGATGTACCTCCCCGTTGCCGTCATGACCCTCGTTGGCGTTGGATTCCCGGTAATCAGTTTCCTCGCAACCCGTTTTCTGAGACCAACTAAGAAGGGGTCCGACGGCACTAAGATGAGATCGATTCTTCTACCCGGGTACGAGACCGACCAGAGCCTGTACCTGCGTCGAGATAGCACATACGAGTGCGGCTCTGATCCTGTAGGGCAAGCCGATATCAACTTCCATTTCCAGTACTACTGGTACGCAATCGTGTTTCTCGTCTTCGATATCGCGTTCATGTTCCTCGCCTTCGGCGGTGTCATGGCCATACAGAAGGGGAGGGGTGTGCTCAAGGACAGCGAGGTCATCGACGCGCTGCTGACGATGACTGTCTTCATTCTCCTGATGGGGCTGGGTGTCTGGCACGTCTTCCGCAAGCGAGGCAGGATATACATCTGAGGTGAAGCTATGGCAGACGATGGGCAGAGCTACTCGGTCTTCAACAGCAGGATGCTGGTCGACACAGTGGGCGATGTCACCGAGGAGGCGATGAAGGCAAGCCGAATCAAGGACGTCATCGGCGTCCTCGCTGGCAGAGTATTCAACTGGAGTCAGAGGAAATCCCTGTTCCCCCTACACTTGGGAATCAAGTGCTGCGCTCTTGAGATGGCAGCGGCGGGTGCCAGTAGGTTCGACGCCGAGCGCTTCGGCGTCTTCTTCCGCTCCAGCCCCCGACAGTGCGACGTTCTTCTGGTAAACGGACCGATAAGCAAGAAGTTCGCCGATCCCATAATCAGGCTCTGGGAGCAGATGCCCGAGCCCAAGTGGTGCATAGCCATGGGCGAATGCGCAATCTCCGGCGGTCCGTACTTCCAGTCCTACAACATCCTCGAGGGCGTCGATACCGTGATTCCCGTCGATGTCTACATCCCGGGTTGCCCGCCGCGTCCTGAGGCCCTGATCGACGGCTTCGACAAGCTCCGGCAGAAGATCATCCGCATCGGGGCTCTTCCCGATGACGGTAGGCCAGACTCAAAGAACCCGATTATCATTGGAGATGACTAGGGGGGACAAGCGTGGGAAAAGTCGTTTCTACTACGACACAGAGGTCGGCTGCCGAGGGCTTGGCTGCCTCTGTGTCCGAAATGGACGGCGTAGCGGCCGAGGTAATCGAGAGAAACAGCGGCACGAGCCCGCGTAACGTGGTTATTGTGAGCTGCGACCCCGAGCGGTGGCGTGGCTTGGCCGAGAGCCTCAGGAATACCCACGGAGTGGACTATTGCTCGATGATCACGGGCATTCATTGGCCGGAGGGAGGTCCCGAGAAGAACTGGGAGGTCGTCTACCACTTCCTGCGAATGGCAGTATCGAACCCGCCTGTGATTGATGGCATGGTCGAACCCATCGTCATCGACCCCACGAAGGTCGAGGGCAACGGGGTGCCGCTGGAGATCGAGGTACGCGTCAACTTACCCGAGACTAGGGAGCCTTGCGTGGCCTCGGTCCAGGACATATGGGTCGGCGCCGATTGGAACGAGAAGGAGACCTGGGACTTGGTCGGCATCGACTTCGAGGGCCACGTAGGAATGCGCAGGGTCCTTCAGCCGCACGAGACGCCGACCGGCTTCCACCCACTCCAGAAGCAGCACAAGCTGCGATACCATGACTTCGAGGAGATGTACGATGATGTACAGGGCTTCCTGCGCAAGCCGTCCGACGCTGGCAAGATCAAGTGAGGAGGTGTTAGATTGGCGGAGATGTGGATTTCTATGGGCCCCCAGCACCCCATGACTCACGGTCTGTGGACCCTCAAGGTCAAGGTCGATGGAGAGACCGTGATCGACACTGAGCCCGACCTCGGCTATATCCACCGCGGCGTCGAGAAGATAGGCGAGGCGCGAGACTTCACCCAGTTCACCACCTACTGCGACAGGCTGTGCTACGCCAGCGCCAATACCTGGTCGCACTCCTACATCTACGCGGCCGAGGACCTGCTGGAAGTCGAGGTTCCCGAACGGGCCGAGTACATCCGACTCATCGCTGTGGAACTTCAGAGGATCGCATCCCACCTGATGTGGTTGGGCGCCTATGGTCCCGACACCGGCAACCTGTCCATCATGGTGTGGTGCCTACGCGAGCGAGAGATGATGATGGATCTGCTCCAGGAACTGGGCGGCTCGAGGATGCACTACAACTTCCCTAGGGTCGGGGGCGTCAAGCGCGACCTTCCACACGGCTTCGCCCAGCGGGCCAGAGCCAAGGTCAGCCTATTCCTAGATAGGATTCAGGAGTACGAGGCTCTGTTCGACGAGAGCACCATCTTCCTCATCAGAACCCAGGGTGTGGGGTACGCCAAGCCCGAAGAGATGGTCAACCACGGAGTCTCCGGCCCGAACCTCCGCGCTGGAGGCGTGAATTACGACGTCCGTCGAGCCCACCCTTACTCAGTCTACAGCGAGCTAGACTGGGAGCCGCCTGTCGAGCGGCCGTCGATCAAGGGGGCCGATTGCTACGACAGGTACAGGGTCAGGGTCGAGGAGATGCGCATGAGCGCCCTAATGGTCCTCGAGGCACTGGAGAAGATTCCCCGTGGTGCCGACACCTACCACGAGCCTGGCGATCCCGCAATAATAGCGAAGGCGCCTAGTAGGGCACCCGACGGCACCTCCGGCTTCCACCACTTCGAGGACAGCCGTGGCGAGTCGATGTTCTACCTTGCAGGGGGCGGCGAGGCTCGCGGCAAACATCCGTACCGCGTTTCCATCCGCTCGCCGATGTTTCTGACCATCCCATATGCATCCAAGTGCATGGTCGGCTACAAGGTGGCGGACATCCCGGCCATCATGGGCTCGTTCGACCCGTGCATTGGAGAGACGGACAGGTGATATGATGCCGAGCAGCGACTGGCTGGACCTTAGGGGGTGGATTGAGATGCTCGTTGGTTGGTCGATGGACGGATTGCACGACGCCCTGCCGTCCGGCGACATCGATCTGCAGGCGACCATCTCACTTCCAAGGGGGATTTGGCCGACCGATATCGTCATCGGCCCGATCTTCGACCTCCAGAAGGAGTTCGCAGCCATGCAGCCCGGTTTGGAGGCGTTCTTCAACGCTACAATCGTCTGTACAATCGTGTTCACCACTCTCATGATCACCATGCTGCCGATTCCCTACATCGAGCGGAAGTTCATCGGACGCCTGATGGACAGGCTCGGTGCCACGACCACCCTCCGCAGCCTATGGGTCGGTGAGAGCGGCGTGACGGCCGGAGAGTGGTGGAACCAGCTTCCTTTCGGCATGGGTGCACCCATAGGGTGGCTCAACAGGCTGCTCAACTCGATTTGGGGCAATGACCACCCTCTGGAGACGGTCTCCAGAGTCAACAACCGGAGCTACCACGGCTACTGGTTCCTGCTCCCGGGATTCTTCCAGGCCTTCGCGGACTTCACGAAGTTCGCGGGCAAGGAACACATCGTACCGAAGAATGCCGACAAGGTCGTCTTCGAGGTAGCTCCAGTTATCATCATCTCCACGACCGTTCTGGTGTTCGCCTTCATCCCCTTCGGCCCACATTTCTACATCGCCAGCCCCGAGCTCTCGGCGATCTTCATGATGGCCGTCTTCGGGGTCGCCCCTCTAGGGGTCTTCTTCGCCGGCTGGTCGTCCAACAACAAGTACACCCTCATCGGAGGAATGCGCTCCGCAGCCCAACTCACCGCTTACGAGATTCCTCTGCTGATAACCGTGCTCGGCGTCTGCGTGCTCAGCGGCTCCTTCAACATCATCGAGATCGTGGACTTCCAGATCAGCGAGGGCGACATCTGGAACGTGTTCATGATGCCTCTGGGCGCTGCGCTGTTCCTGATCACTATGATCGCGGAGGTCGAGCGCATCCCGTTCGATATGCCCGAGGCCGAGGCTGAGCTAGTCGAGGGATGGTGGACCGAGTATGGCGGCCTGCGATGGGGCTTCATGTTCATGGCTGAGTACATGAGATCGTTCGCAGCTTGCCTCCTCTTCGCGCTGTTCTTCCTAGGGGGATGGGAGGCTCCATTCCAAGGCAGCCTGGAGTCAATGCCCTTAGTCGGCGGGCCCCTGGAGACCCTATTCTCAATCATCCCGGGAATCGCGTGGGTGCTAGGGAAGGCCTGGCTGCTGTTCGCCGTCTTCGTCTGGATTCGAGCCTCCCTCCACCGGGTGCGCACAGACCAGATACTGGAGTTCGGATGGCGATGGCTCCTCCCCCTCTCGATAGTCAACCTCGCCCTCGCCATCTTTCTCAGGGTCTGGGTTTGGGACAGCGGCTGGGGCTCCGTCTGGATCTGGGACAGCGGCTGGGGCCTCTTCGCCCCGATTGCAATGATGCTGATGGGCGTGGCAGGCTTCGCAATACTCGTCCTTGATGAGGACAAGGAGGCGCTTGAGACCATGCGCCGCCCATACAGCACTTACATCCCCGGGCGGGCCCCGGAGAAGGCCTCACCAGGGAGCCACAGGGACTCGGAGGCACGCTCATGAGCTACCACCCACACGGAACCCCTAGCTTCCGCAATCTCATTGTGCGACCCATGTGGATCACTATGAAGACGGCGCTACGAACCGTTCCTTTCCTGGGGAAGCTCAAGATACTGAAGAACGATTACCACGGTCAGCCTGCCGACATGTTAGATCCCGAGACCAGAAGGAGGGTCGGCGAGGAACACTCCAGCGCCTACCAGAAATTCTCGGCTGACCGTGAAACGAGCCCGATTATGCCCTTCGTGGAGAGGCCAGTCACGGTGATGTATCCCTACGAGAGGCTCGAGGACCTCGAGCCTTGGCTGTTCGTGCCCGGCAACTACAACGGCAGGATAGGCATCGTTTGGGAGACCTGCACCGCATGCAAGTTGTGCATCAGGATCTGCCCCAACGACTGCCTCCACATGACGTCCGAGTTACGAGTAAACGTCCTCGACACCGTGGACGATGACCACGAGTGGCACGGTTATGGTAGTGAGGTCGAGGTCGGGGGATACGCAGCCAAGCCGAAGGAGGACTTCGACGAGATCGCAGACGGATTCGACCTCGTCAACAACCATGGTATCGCCCCGCAGCAGTACGACTTCGCCGAAGTCATCGACATCACTGGCGACATCGCTACCGTGCGCTGGTCAGACGGCTCCGGAGTCGCGGACGTCGACCTCGACTCGCTGAAGCCCGCGGAGCAGGACATCGTCTCGGGCCGCATCGATCTGGGCAGGTGCATGTTCTGCGGCCTCTGCATGGAAGCATGCCCGTTCGAGTCGTTCTTCATGACCAACGAGTACGACGGCATGTCGGGATTCTCGAGAGAGGAACTCTGGATGGACGCAGACAGGACCAGAGTGCTGCCCGCCGTTCACCAAGAGAGGGTGGACATGGAGCTCGCCAAGCGCGCGCAGAAGGAGAAGGAAAGGCGGGCCAAGAAGGCAGCTAGAGCGGGGGTGTGATTCAGTGCTCATTGACTTCGAGACCGTCGTATTCGTTATCGTCGCGGGCTCTGTGATTGTGGGTGCGATTGGCTGTGTGTTCGCCAGAAGGGTCGCTCACTCGCTGCTGTGGCTCATGTTGACATTCATTGCCGTTGCAGGCATCTTCCTGATGGCCAACGCCGAGATGCTGGCAGCTATTCAGATCCTCGTTTACTTGGGTTCAGTGATGCTGGTCGTCCAGTTCGGCGTCATGCTCACTCGCAGAAGGATTCAGGACGTTGAGATCTGATGAGGGTACTCTCGGCGATTGCGGGTATCGGGGTCTTCGCCTTCATCTTGGTTCTGTTGAGGGAGGTAATGGATCACCCTATGTGGGGTGAGACCGGAGAGGCGCCGACAACCCTCGAGTTCGCGGACTCCCTCCTCAACGAATGGTCCGTGGCAACCGTGGTCCTCGGCGGGCTACTCGCCATGGCCATGATCGGCGCATCCTACCTCGTTCGCGACGAGCGCCTGATCAACCTGCTAT
>JAYZLU010000055.1:0-6109 GCA_036153975.1 Thermoplasmatota archaeon
GAAGAGTAATGCGGTTGGATGTCGGAGTGGTTCCATTGCAGCCCGTCGTCCACCACGCTGATGACGACCCCGTAGCCGTTGTACTTCTCCCAGACGCCTGTCACATTGGCGTCTTCTCCAACAACACCGCCGCCAGTCTGTCCGGAGTTGTTCAGGTGCCATTGTTCGTCGAACTCCGGATCGTTCGGCGTGAATCTGGGAGAATAGACCTTCTCCAACAATGGGGAGAATGACTCTATCTCTCCGGCATCGAGCGATGCTCCAAGGCTCTCTAGGGCGTTCCGAGGGTTCCTGTAAGTCCAGATGTAGGCGCCCCTGAGAATGGGGGCCTCCTCGGATTCGTCAGGAGAGCCGATGGTCGCGACGTGCTCCTCCTGGGGAATCACCGTCACAACGAGCCACGAATACGCTTCGGACAACTCGGCACTGTCGTAACTATCTATGTCCGAGACGCGGGCGAAGGCCAGTTGCACTGCACGGGAGTAAGTCGGCATTATCGCCTCGTTTTCGAACGGCTCTATGTCATCTTCCACGACTTCGGCGAAGGAGGTGCCCACAGGGGCTAGAAGAAGTAGCGTCAGCACGACTAGAGCATAACGCATGAGTGAACTCGACCACCCTCAGGCTTTAGCCGTTCGTCCCAACTGTTAGCCGGGTTATTCGCTATCCAACCCTAAGTTTCGACCGAATTGATCCGCCAGTACAAGAACGGGGCTATGATCAGGTACATCAGGACACCATATACTCCGGACGGCAGGCTTAGGGTCGAGAGCCCCCCATCAGGAGCAGCAAGAATCAATCCTCCAACCGTAATCCCAACGGTTGCGTTCTGTATGCCGCTCTCTATCGAAACGGTGGTCGCACGAACCGCTTCCAGATCGAGCAGTACGGCGCTCTTGTAGCCAATCGTCAGCATAATGACGTTGAGCACGATCACCGCTGGCCCAAGCGTTCCGATGTTGTCCATCAGCGTATCCCACTCACTCGCGATTGCCGCGAGAACGATAATCACGAACAGGATTGCCGCAGCAAGGTTCACCCCTTTCTCCATACTGTCCGCTCTAGAGGGACTGAAGTGACGGACGGACATTCCAATCAGCACAGGGACCGTGGTCAATAGGAACATCGTGATTCCGAGACCCAGAATGTCAATCTCAGGTGCGGCCTCCCCCATGAAGTGGTCCATCGACGCACCGACGATCAGCGGGAGGGTGACCACCGTCGCCACTGAGACCACAGCGGTGTATGATATCGAGAGCGCCGTATCCCCCTTGGCGAGCTTGGTGAGGATGTTCGATGTAACCCCACCAGGACAGCACGCTAGTATCATCACCCCAACTGCGAGCTCCCCTTCGAGGCCCGCTGCAGTAGCGATGGCGAAACCCACGATGGGCAGGACGACCATCTGGTTAGCCACCCCGATTCCGAAGGCCTTGGGCTCACGAATCACCAGGGTGAAGTCCTCGGTCGTCAGGCCTACGCCTAACGAGAACATGATGAACGCGAGTGACAAGGGAAGGACCACGTCGATGATGACGTTGCCCCCCTCCTCGCTTTCGTCTTGGGCTTGCGCTGGCGCTGCCACCAAGGTAAGCAGGATGAGCGCCGAAACGGCTGCTAAGCTAATTCCCCTCATGGCCTTTCGAGACCTTTGGCGTCGTATAACTGTGTGCGCTCAGGAGTTGGAGCCCCTGTACTCGGCGATAGCGGAGTGGACCTCGTCATCCGTCATCATCCTCCTTTGGCTCTTAGCGATCTCGAACATGTGCGCAACTAGCCCGTCATCAGCATCGTAACCGTTCCTCTCGAGCCAGTGCAGTACGTTCGAGCGGCCGCTCATGTGCCCTATTCTGATGACCTGCTGCAGACCGAAGTCCCCAGCAGGAACGCCGGAGTAAACTCGGTCCGCCAACCAACTGTCACCCTTCTTCATCGCCTTGATGACGGCGGAGGCATGCACCCCAGTTCCGGTCTCGAAGGCGTCCTCGCCGAACACCGGGTAGTTGTGTGGCAGCGCGACCTCGACGTACTCGTGCGCCTTTCGCATGTACTCGTTGAGGGAGGTCAGGTCGTTGCTGATGACTCCCATGAGGCTTAGGTTGACGAGAGTCTGGTCGAGCGGTGCGTTACCAGCCCGCTCCCCAGCTCCCAGGGCAGTGCCATGAATCACATCGGCCCCCGCCTCGTAGGCAGCTAGGTTGTTGGCAACGCCGAGGCCACGATCCTGATGCCCATGCCAGTTGACCTCTATCTCCCTGCGCTTGACGCCGGCGTCGGGAATCACCTCGTCTTGGATGAAGCCCAGCAGTTTGCGAACCCCATTCGGTGTGACGTGGCCGCAGGTGTCGCACACGCAGATCCTGTCCGCTCCGAGTTCAATCGCCCGTGAGTACACCGCCTTGATCTCCTCCGGCTTGCTTCTCGTCGTGTCCTCGGTAACGAACATAACCGGAATGTCGTTGTCGACGGCGAACGAAACGGCAGCCTCCGCCGTCGAGAGGATGCGCTCCATGGTCCAGTCCTCCGCGAACTGCCTAATCGGGCTGGTCCCCAGGAATGCGCTGGCCTGTATCTGCCGCTCGTGTTTGGCTTGGAGATCGACTAGCGGCTCGATGTCAGACACGACGGTTCGCACGGCGCAGCCGGGCCTGAGCGTGTATCCGTTCTCACCCATGTGCCCCAGCATGGCATCGATGTGGCCTATGTGGAACGGCCCAGCCCCAGGTAGCCCGAGGTCGGCCTTCTGTATGCCCAGCCGCTCCATGTAGTCGATGAGCTCTATCTTCTGCTCTATGGTCGGGTTACGCGCACTGGGGCTTTGCAGACCGTCGCGCAGGGTCTCATCGTCAAACCACAGTTCGTGAGGGTGGTTGGAAGCATCACGCTCGATTTCGTAGTCTATCTCGTTCCAATCGTAAATCAGGTCCTGCTCATCCATTACCTCACCTCGCTTTACGATGTAGTGCCATGGTTCGCTCGGTGTTTGAAACCATCGGGGAGCTAGGACGACGCCCAAGACTCGCTCCGGGCTATGGCCACCAGTGCCAGCAGGGCCCCCACAACGGCCCCCTCAATGCCGAAGCTCGCGGTCACGAGCACGATGAACATCATTGCAAGGTATAGCATAGAGAGGAAGAAGGAGCGAGCTGCGCTCGGGATTCTTCCGGTGGAATCCGGCTGCTCCCCTAGGTCGATCCTCCACACGGTGGAGGCATACCAGATACTCAGTCCCACCGCAGTCCAACCGAGGACTTGGTAGGCGTTGTCGCCCTCTTCCAAGCCACCGTAGCTCATCGGCGCAGCGACTGACAGTGCTATCAGCAGCGTGGCGTACACTTTCATCTCCCAGAGAGTCCGCTCCGCTCCCTTCACGTTGGGCATCATCGGTATTCCGGCTTCTCCGTACTCCTTGGATCGGTACAGCGCCAACGCCCAGAAGTGAGGGGGGGTCCACAGGAAGATCAGTATGAACATGAACCAAGGCATCAGGCTGCCTAGGTCGAACACCGATACGAGCATCGATTCGGCAGAGTCGCTGGAGACGCGCAGCCCCTCTACGGCTGCGGCCCAGCCGATGACGGGGGGCGTCGCGCCGGCTATGCCACCGATGACTATGTTCTGAGGCGTACTGCGCTTCAGCCAGATGCTGTAGACGAATACGTAGAACAGGATGCTGAAGGCTGACCAGAAGGCGGCCACTTGGTTCGCAAGAAGAACGAACCACGCCACCCCAAGCACCGACAGGGCGATTCCGAACCCCAGTGCCGCGTTTGCAGAGACAGTTCCCGAGGGAATCGGCCTGTTGGCAGTCCGGGACATCTTGGGATCGATGTCTCGGTCGTACCACATGTTGATCGCGTTGGCCCCTCCCGCACTCAGGTAGCCTCCGACGAACACTATCAGTATCGTCTCGGCAGAGTGGGTGCTCAACCCGGAATCCAGCATATCGTGAACCAGAACGGCACAGAGTGCGGTGATTTGGAGCAGGAACACCACCCGGGGCTTGGTCAGGTCGAAGAACGGACCCAGAGGGCTCATCAGGAACCCCTCCGGTCAATGGCCATCGTCGAGCCGATCCAAGTTGTGGCGAGTGCTAGGAACGCCAGTGATGCTAGCATAAGGTGAATCAGAGAGAGGTACTCGAGGTAACCGTCCTTCATGTCCCAAGACAGGACGTACAGTCCCCCCACCAGTCCGTTGGCGATGAACAGGCCGGTCGCGCCCCAGATCCAATTCCTCAGCGTGCTGCCACTCTGCTCGTCGCCTAATTGCTTCCAGATAATGTATGACGCCGCCAGGAGAGCGACTTCGACGATGACTACCAGCCACCTGTGAATCATTTGAGACTGAGCGATGATATCCTCAACTGAGTCAGCGAGTGCCCCATTGCAGAGCGGCCAGGATTCTGGCATTCCACTGACGCCGCAACCGAAGTTCGCACCAGGCGTCGTAGAGACGAAGGTTCCAGAGAACAGCGTTACGAAGGCACCCATGGACAGCCAAGTGAGCCACCCTCTCCACCGGGAGGCCACGATAGGGTCGAAAGCCACCCATTCCGGGCTATCCCCACGGTCCTCGGATGCAGCTAGCCACACCCAAACGAGGCTCAGGGTGAATGCTAGGGCTGATCCGAGGTGCAGGGCGACGCTCCAGTGCTCGTTGTCCATCCTCACGGTCAACCAGCCGACGGCTCCTTGCCAGAGGATCAGTGCTACCGAGACGGCCGAAGCCAGCCTGACTTCCGAGCCGAAGTCCTCATCCTGTCTGAGGAGCCACCAGTTCACGAGCACGAGCGGGCCGAGGACGAAGCCTGCGACGAGCCTGTGAGACCACTCGGTGAAGATCTGGAAACTCGTGTAGCGATGGTCGGATCCCCTCGAGTCAATCTCATCCGGGTTCGCCTCGTACCAGGCCTGCTGATCAGCCTCTGTCACATCGAAGCCCCAGGTGCCGAAGCAGGTGGGCCAATCGGGGCACGACTCGCCCGCATCGTAGATTCGAACCACGCCACCGAGGACTATCACTAGCAAGGTTACTCCCACTAGCCCAGCAGTGAGACTCTTGGCATCCACACTGCCTAGCAATCCCATCGACCCCCGTCAGGGGGCCGCACCCTTCACTCTTCCTTGATGTGAGGGTCGATGTCTATGGGGATTCTATTCTGCTCGTACTCCAAGCTCGCGATCTTCATGGGATCAAGGACGACCTTCTCCTTTGCATCGTCAACGCCATACAACTGAATCAGCTCATCGCTGAACTTCTCCCGGAGTTCGTCCTCGGAGACGAAAAGAGGAGCCCCCATGCTAATCTGGAGGGCCCTAGCCCCAATTATCCTAGCCTTCTCGAAGCGAGTGTGAGGACGTGCCGGCTCAACCATCGGGGCGGGCCACCGGAGACCCCCACATAAGGGCTGTGACGCATCATAGAAGCCAAGTGGGACCGCCCGACTAAGCCCTCTCGACCAGCATCGCCACTGCGTTGCCCCCGCCGAGGCAGATGGTCACTATGCCATGCCGACCCCCATTTCGCTCGAGGGCATTAACTAGGGTCATCAGGCAGCGCGTGCCGGTCGCGCCGAGGGGATGACCGAGTGCGATGGCTCCTCCGTGGACGTTGAATCGGTCGTCGCGGACGCCGAAGTACGAACGGATGGCGCACGAGGCAGAGGCAAAGGCCTCGTTGTGCTCTAGGACATCGATGTCATCAATTGACAGTCCGCTCCTTTGGAGTAGCGTCTCGACTGCTGGAATCGGGGCGTTCATCACTCTGCCGGGCTCTACTCCTGCGGTAGTGAAGTCGGAAATTCTGGCCAGCACGGGCAGGTCGTGCTCCTCTGCAGTCTCCATTGAGGCGATCAGGACGGCCGAAGCGCCATCCGAGACCTGACTAGAGTTTCCAGCGGTTACCTGTCCATCCTCGTGGAAGACGGGTGCTAGGCCGGCGAGCGTCTCGGGATCGGCCTCTGGCCTGATTCCCTCGTCCCGCTTCAAGTCGCCGACGGCGAAGGCCTCCTTTGCCAACCATCCCTGGTCCCACGCCGCACTGGCAAGGCGGTGTGAGCGGACGGCGTAGGCATCCGAGACGTCCCTCTTGACGTCGAACTCGTTCG
>JAYZLU010000056.1:0-5079 GCA_036153975.1 Thermoplasmatota archaeon
GTCTTCACGAACTCCCATGCCTCAGACACCTCCTCTCGCAGATCCCCTGCTTCATCGCGAATCACCGGGATTTCCGATATGGACCACAGCACAGCCCCGCTGAAGAGGAAGGTAATGACATCGAGGAGTAGGCAGACCTCTATGCCCCAGGCGCCTACAGTAACACCTCCGATGAGCGGTCCGAACATCCATGCTGCCGTCATCGCAACCCCCCTCATGGCGTTGGCCTGTGGCAGCAGATCCTCCTCAACGAGGTCCGGCACCAAGGCACCTATGGCCGGGATGGAGAAGGCCCCTGCCCCTCCGGTCAGAAAGGTCACCACGAGCAACGTTCTGATCTCATCCATTCCAGCCATGAGCGCAATTATGGCTAGGGTCACGAGGGCGGCCTGAGATAGATCCGCAACCAGTGCAACCGTCCTTCGCGGCATCCTGTCGACCACCATACCACCATAGAGCAGAAGTGGGAGGTGGCCGAGGAAGTAGGCGGTGAATATCAGGCCGTAGATCTTAGGCCCTCCAATCTGCGCAACTGTCCAACTCATCCCGATGATGAAGATTGAGCTGCCCAGCATGTTGACACCGTTACCGATGAGTAAGCGGCGAAACTCGATGATGTCCCAGGCCTCTTTCATCCCCACGCCCCGGCCCCACGCAATCCGTTTTTCAAGGTGCTCGTCGAGGGAATGTCCACGAATGCCAGAGAGGTGAATTGTACGATTGAGCGATGAGGAGAAAATTATAATAAATGAAATGCTCATTCAGATAATATTTATCGTATTAATTGAATAATTGTCTAGTCTAACTCAATTGAAATGAAACTTCTAACAATTTTTCTTGATAATGATGCTCATTCGACCAAATTATTATATCGCTGTTTCACACGCATACTCGTATCCGGGGGAGCAGAGTGCTAGATACGATAACCAGCGTGGAGCGTGAAAGCAGAGCGAACCTGCTCACGCTCGAGGAGTTCGGAGCGGAATCAGCTAGGATTGGTAGAGAGATCGCCGACGGCTACGATCGTTACCACATCGATATCAACGAGGTCGATGACATCGATCCACTACCTCACAGGTTCCTCGTCAAGGTCGGCAAAATAGGCCTTGCAAAGTTCATCGCCAAGGAGGTGCTGATGTACTTCCCCCATTTCGATGTCATCTTCTCCCGGCCCTGCACCTACGGAGTGTTCTCTGGACCGGTAGGGGGCTTCGCCCCGCGTCCGAAGCTATGCGTGGGCTGCCTGCGTTGCACCGTCCAGCACCCCGAATTCGTCAAGGTGCTGCCTAACCCGAAAATGCTTGCACTGGGCGACTCATACACAACGCACGGCCACATTGCCGCCATAGATGAGGAGGCCAAAAGAGGCATGGTCCCGGTCCGCGGCCAGGGCTATAGGGGGCGCTTCGGTGGCCCTGGGTTCGACGGCATGCTAACTGACATGTCCGAGATCGTGCGCCCCAGCAGGGACGGCATCCACGGACGCGAGCTGATTGGGACCTCCGTCGATATCGGCAGCAAGCCGATGCACCTGTCATTCGATCAGAACGGGAACCTTTTGGGTTCGGTTCCAGACATGTTCACAATCCAGATTCCGTTAGTCTTCGACCTACCGCCCGGCGACCTCGGCTCTGACGCACTAGCCAAGGTGATCGATTCGACCAGCAGCCTCGTGGACACCTTGGCATGCCTCGATGCGAAAACTGCCTCCCGCTTGGGGATGAACGCCCCAAACATCGTCCCCGTACTGGCTGTCGAGGATGCCGCGAGGGCAAGCGAGTTCCATTCTGCCCGCTTGGTTGAGCTCGAGGGCTGGGATGCGCAAGCCTTCGAGGAAGCAACCGATGCGACCGATGCGATGGTTGGCGTTCGAATCCACTTCGACGAGGGTTGGCAGGGAAGGCTGACCAATGCTGTGGACTCTGGTGCCAAGGTCATACATCTGCTAGCCGATCTCCATGGCAGGGATCCGAATGGTACATTTGTCTCCGGCCTATTCAAGGAGGCGCACACGCTGCTAATCGATCAAGGAAGGCGTGATACAGTCACTCTGCTCGGCGGCGGCGGAATCGTCGGAGCCGACCACGTTCCCAAGGCGATTATCTCGGGCATGGACGCCGTCGCTCTTGACCTGCCTGTTCTCTTCGCAATCCAAGGCCGGTCTCGCGGCTCCCTCAAGCATCGCGACAAGGTCCGGGGAAAGCTGCCTAAGAAGCTCGACCACGATTGGGCGGTGCAACGCCTCGTCAACCTGTGCGGATCGTGGAGGGACCAGTTGCTGGAGATTCTCGGGGCGATGGGTATCCGCGAGGTCCGTAGGCTGAGGGGCGAGTTCGGTCGCTCTATGGTGGTCAAGCACCTAGAGGACGAGGCCTTCGAGGGAATACTCGGATACCACGGAGGTGAATTCGCGTGACAATAATTAGGCCCACTCAGACCCTAATCAACAAGACGACCCACCTGATGAGGGATGGATTGAACGCGCACGCCTTCGGCGAGTTTGGCATGCCCGAGGCCTTGGGCGATGCGCGCTGGACAGATGAGTTGATCCTCTCTACGTGGTACATGGCAGAGACCGGCGAGGTCCCAGACAATCTGAACTTCAAGACCGGCAAGAGCGATGGTGGCTTCGACAGACTGGAGTTCAACTATCTCGAAGAGTCTGAATGGCTTGGTCACTCCGAAGAAATCGACACTAGCCTTCCCCTAAACCGCCGGGGCGACTCCAAGAACAAAATCGAGATCGACATCCCTTGGTACGGCGGAGGCATGTCGTACGGCTCGGTCTCCGTAAACGTGATGATGTCCAGGGCACTCAACGCCAAGCGCTGGAACACCTTCATGTCAACCGGAGAAGGAGGCTATCCCAATGAACTCCTCCAGATCAAGGACAATGTGATTACGCAGGTCGCAACAGGATACTTTGGGGTGGAAGAGCGGACAATCAAGGCCTCCCCTATTGTCGAATTCAAGTACGCACAGGGGGCCAAGCCCGGACTGGGCGGCCATCTCCTAGCCGCAAAGGCCGGCGAAGAGGTTGCCAAGATGAGGGGGTCAGTTCCCTTCGTCAGCCTGTTCAGCCCGTTTCCATTCCACTCGACCTACTCCGTCGAGGATCACTCGAAGCACCTGGACTGGATCGAGACGGTGAACCCACGGGCCATTCTCGCGGTGAAGGTTAGCACCCCTCACGACGTCGACATGGTCGCAGTCGGCTCTTTCTACGCGGGTGCCCACATTATCCACCTTGACGGCAGTTATGGGGGAACCGGAGCGGCCCCAGAGATAGCCAAGAAGAACATCGCCATGCCCATCGAACTAGCGATTCCGAAGGTGCACAAGTTCCTCCAGAAGGAGGGAGTCAGGGACAAGGTCACTCTAATTGCGAGCGGAGGCGTTCGCACCGCGGACGACATCGCCAAGGTAATCGCTCTGGGTGCAGATGGTTGTGTTCTTGGGACCACCGACCTTGTCGGGATGGGCTGTACGCGCTGTTCGAACTGCGAGGGCGGACCTTCCAGGAGGGGTTGCCCGTGGGGACTGACCACCACCGATGTGGAACTGCAGGAGTTGGTGGACCAGGACTGGGGCTCGAAGAGGCTCAACAACCTGTATACGGCAATGCAGTGGCGACTGCGCGACATACTGCGCAAGCTTGGTCTAAGCAGCGTGCAGGATCTTAGAGGTAGGACTGACTTGCTCAAGTACATATCCAAGGAGCTGGGAGAGTGATTGACCCCGATGCCATTTTGCGCTCTCGCCGAGAGTTGAACGCGCGCTACCCCAAGTTCGAGCGGCGAGAGGACGATGCGGCCGAAGGCGGGTGTGGCGTCGTCGGCCTCGCCTCCGAGGTTCCAGTCGCTGGCCGTCACCTGTTCGCCTCGCTAGAGCAGATGAGGAACAGGGGGAATGGAAAGGGAGGGGGAGTTGCTCTTGTCGGCCTCGACCCTAGGCAGTTCGGCGTCGATTCCCGGACGCTTTCAGAGTCATACCTCTATGCCGTCGCCTATCTCGACTCGAGTTACCGCGAATCAGTCGAGGAGTCGTGTATCCATCCCAACTTCCACGTGGACCACATCCATGAGATGCCCGCTCTAGAAACATGGCAGAGGGACCTGACCGCACTCGACACCCAGCCGCCGGAAGTGGTGTGCTACTTCGTTAGGCCAAGAGAGGAGCAGGTCGACCTCTTCATCTCCAGAAGTCTTGACGTGGCGATTGACCCGAATGACAGAGAGGCAGCCAAGCAGGAGTTCGTGTTCCAGACGACTCACTCTCTGAACGTTGAGTTCTACGCGAAGGATGGTCGAACCGACGCCTTCGTGCTTAGTCACGGACGAGACATGCTCATCCTGAAGATCGTCGGCTATGCTGAGGATGTGATTCGTTACTACCGCTTGGAGGACACCACCGCTCACGTCTGGATAGGTCACCACAGGTATCCGACCAGAGGTAGGGTTACACATCCCGGAGGTGCGCACCCGTTCGGTCAGGGAATCGACTGCGCCTTAGTCCATAACGGCGATTTCTCCAACTACGTTGCAGTCAAGGACTACCTCGCACAGAGGGGGATGGAGCCCCTGTTCTTCACCGACACTGAAGTGGGGGCACTTGCATTCGATCTCCATCGCAGGGTCTACGGATACAAGATGGAGCACGTAATCGAGAGCCTCGCCCCAACCAGCGAGCTGGACTACGTAATGCTGCCTGAGGACAAGCAGGAGGTGTACTCCGCAATCCAGAGGACCCACATCCACGGCAGCCCCGATGGCCCTTGGTTCTTCATAATCGCACAGTCAGAGGGTCCTATTCACCGCCTTATTGGAATCACCGACACCAGCATGCTCCGCCCGCAGGTGTTCGCATACCAGCGTGGAGAGGTCGGCATCGCGTTCTGCGGCTCCGAGAAGCAGGTCATAGATGCCGTTCTCGAGAGCCTGTCAACCGAGGACAAGAGGTTCTGGCGGCGCGCTGATGAGTACTGGAATGCCAGAGGCGGTTCATACACTGATGGGGGCGCATTCCTGTTCGATATCAGGCCCACCGAGTCAGGAGGTAAGGAACTGGTCATGACGAACA
>JAYZLU010000057.1:0-7599 GCA_036153975.1 Thermoplasmatota archaeon
ATCTCGCAGTCAAACTCGACGTTGGCTTGGTCGTCGTAGGTCCCGAGGCACCCCTCGTCGAAGGACTTGCGGAACGACTGAGGGACGCATCAATCCCTTGCTTTGGCCCCCACTCCGGTGGCGCGAAATTGGAGGGGTCAAAACTCCACGCCAAGAGGGTCATGAAATCCCTGGGCATCCCAACTGGCGATTTCGAAGTCGTCGACGACCCCGGAGCTGTCGAATCCTCTCTCGATTTATTCGAGCCTCCTTGGGTCGTGAAGAGAGACGTCCTAGCCGGCGGCAAGGGAGTGACCGTGACATCCATGAGGGAGCTCGCCGAGGGGGCATTGCGAGAAGCAGTCGAATCTGACGGGTTCGTGCTACTGGAGGAACACCTCTCGGGGGAGGAGGCATCCGTCCTCATAATGATGGACGAGTCCGGCTACGTCCTCCTCCCCGCAAGTCAGGACCACAAGCGTGTGGGCGATGGCGACAGCGGGCCAAACACCGGAGGAATGGGCGCGTATGCTCCCGCCCCCGTCGTCACACCAGCCGTGATGCGGAGGGTCACGGAGGAAATCGTCGAGCCAATGCACCATCACTTGAGGAACGAGGACACGCCGTATCGGGGATGCCTCTACGTCGGGCTCATGATCGATCACGATGGGTCCCCGAGTGTGGTTGAGTTCAATGTCAGGCTGGGAGACCCAGAAGCCCAGGTCACAGTCCCGCTCATCGCCTCTGACCTAGGGCTGACCCTACTCGCCGCTGCAGAGGGATCGCTAGCCGAGACCGAGGTCAAGTTCCACGATCTCAACGCTGCCACCGTCGTACTCGCATCTGAGGGCTACCCGGACACCCCTACAACTGGCAGGCCGATCTCAGGATGGGAAGCATGCATCGAGGAGGGGCAGGTCAGTGGGTTCGTCCATCTCGCAGGTGCTATTACCGGAATAGACGGCGAGCTTCTTTCCAGCGGGGGAAGGGTCCTCTCCGCGACCGGCATTGCGCCCACTCTAGGCGAGGCAGTCGAGTCTTCCTACCAGATAATAGATAGCATCGAACTCGATGGTTCGCACTACCGCTCGGATATCGGATACCGTGCCCTGTCGAGATGACAAACGAGCCTATTCTGACCCCTTGTTGCCGCAACCGTTCTACGAACGGTTAAAACAAGCGTTCAGGTCGCCGCGCTGCTGAGCCTTGGGCTACGTGTTCTGGTGGGTGTGATGGAAACCGAAAACGAAGCACCCCAAGTCGGCCACCAGCCCCCTGGTCTCGCCTCACCAATCGCCGTCACTGTGATGCTGACCACGCTCTTCCTTGCACTCTCGCAAATCGAGGGCCGCTCAATCGACAATGACTACCTTTCCAGTTCCCTGACCCTCCCCCTAGCAGCCCTAGCCTCAGCATGCATTGGCAGGATGTCCCCTTGGCTACGACTCAGCTCCACTGTAGGCCTCCGCGTTTCGGCCCTGTCAATCGGACTGCTGGCAATCGCGTTCGCGGCGAACTCATTCGCCCCTTCAATGTTCGATAACTTGTTCATCGCTACGTTTTTCTTGGTTGGTTCGGTAACGGGATGCCTAGTGGAATCAAGGCGGTTAGAGGAGTCAAATATCTTCCTATCCACTATTGTGGGACTGCATTTTGCAACGTCCTACGCTGCAGGATTGGGGATTATCGACGGTGCTTCGACTGCTCAGTTAGTAGACTTAGAGAGAGAGGCAATCGGCTCTGCGTTCTTCGCGTTCTGGTTCGCATCGACTGCACTCGGAATTGCTGTCACGATTGCTCTGAGGGGCACATTGGAGGACGTGGGCACCGGCTCGATGATGTCTGCAATCCCCACCCCCTCTCAGAACCGAGAGACACTAATCTACGCTGCGCTCATCTTCGTAGTCCAACTGATTCCACTGGTCTGGTTGGGGCAGATTGAGGATATCGAGGCGTTCTCTGAGTCCAGCCATCTCGGAGTCATCTGGGCGATATTCACGACCGTGGTCATCCTATTGCACGCCTTCTTCCGAGCAGAGGGTTGGCACGTTCTCGGTGTGTTGCTGGCGGTAAACTGGATGCTGTACACCATTGGCCATCTTCACGAGATCGGCAACGAGCTCCCGTACCCACTCGACGAAGGGGGCTTGATTGGCTCGTCCTCGTGGTTCTTTGTCGGGTTCTGGCTCAATTTCTTCGGAATCATGGCTGCGTCTCGAGGGGTCTTCGGAGATATCGCCCCCCAAAGGGAGCCGAGCGGATTCAGAATCTGGTGGAAGTCAAATTCCTACGGTATTCTAGTCGGCCTAGCCTTGGTCACTGCGCTAACCGTCAGAACCGCATGGAACGTAATCCCTGCAATGAACGCGTCGGGAACGGGGCTCTGGGACATGACTGGAGGTTCCGACCCGTGGTACATGAAGAGGGTCGTCGACTACGTCATCGCAGAGAGGAGCCACCTCATCTTCGATCACGACAGGGCGTATCCCCTTGGGGGCATAAACCCTCGACCACCGCTGTTCTCGTGGTCTCTCGCACTTGGCGGGCTGGGCCTGTCCTGGCTGCTAGAGATTCCCGCAGAGCAGGCGGTCTGGTGGAGCATATCTGCCTTGCCTGCGATTTATGGCGCGCTCATCGTCATACCAATTGCAGGTATTGCTACCAGGGTCCACAGCAGGACTGCAGGCATCATATCAGCATGGCTGATCGCGCTGATGCCCGGACACATCAGCAGGTCGACATTCGCTATGGCCGATCACGATTCGTTCGCCATGCTTTTCCTAGCCACGGCGTTCTACTTCTGGATAAGAGCACTCTCCGGCCTCGAGCACAAGAGACTGTTCGAATCTACCAGTCCGAACCCGCTTTACCTGCTTGCTGGAATGAGGGAGAGCTGGAAGCAGAATCCTGCAGTGATGGCAAACGCAACGATGTCTGGAATCGCATTCACGATAATGGCACTGGGCTGGAAGGGATTCGTCTACGGACCCGGAATCCTCTTCCTCGCATATTCGGTTCAAGTTGCCATTAACATCTTCCGCGGCAGGGACAGCCTCCAATTCACTTCTGCCGCACTGCAGATGATGATGACCGCCATCCTCCTCCCACTACCGTTCTACGGATGGCCAGGCTTGAACTTGGTCTTTGCACCCAGCGGCATGCAGCCGATGTTCTACATCATCGGGTTCACATTCGCGATGGGATGGGTTGCTAGTTCCTTCAGGGACAAGCCATGGCTGCTCGTCATCATCAGCGGAACAGTTCTGTTCGGCACGATACTAGGTGCCCTCTACTTGCTTCAAGTCGCCGATATATACGACGGATGGGACATACTGTTCACAGGGGGATTCTACTTCACGAAGAACAAGATATTCGGCACCATCGGCGAGGCACAGGCACCCAGTCGCGGTGTGCTGTTCGCCTCTTACGGCCCTGTGGTCGCGCTGATAGCGATAGGATGCGGTTTCTTTCTACTATGGAGGGGCAGTCGTCAGAACAAGTCCGGGTTGACGCTGCTGGGACTATGGGTGATTATTGCGACTTACATGGCATGGACCGCTGGCAGGTTCATCATCAACGCAACTCCGGCGATGGCGGTGCTTGGCGGCATCGGAATCGCCATGCTTTGGGGCAGTGCCAACTCGTCCGAGTTCGTCAAGGAGTGGAGGAGGTCTGGCATTGGAACCCCAAGAGCTCGATTCAGGTCAATATGGCCTGCAACGAAGTCCCGTCCCGGTGTTCCGGTGATTCTTATCGTACTCCTGCTAGTGACTTCCCAGCACACTACCTATGGAATCGACTCAGGCATACCTAGGGGGGAGGAATCGGCTTACGACGTCGACCTAGCCATCTACGACATCGCCCCGGATATACTCAGGGAGGACTTCTTCAACATCTTCTCCGTGATGAACAGCAAGGAGTACAACCCCGACGCCTCTGGACTCTGGTACATGGGCACGTTCGGCCCTAGCTTCAATAGCCAAGGCTGGAACCACGCGTACAATTGGCTTTCCGAGCAGGACTCAGAGCAAGGTTTCAGCGAGCGTCCCGCGTTCGTCTCATGGTGGGACTATGGGTTCCAAGCTCTGGCCTCGGGCCAACACCCAACGGTTGCGGACAACTTCCAGTCGGGAATTCCAAACAGTGGTGGAATGCTCCTGTCAGCGGGTCAAGAAGACACCCTAGCGATGTTCATCGCTACTCTTGCACAGGGCGATAGGAAGTTCAATTCCCGGCAGCTCGGTGAGGACTTCCTCGCATCCCTCAACGCCCACATGACGCCCGAACAGGTCAAGGAGTTCGGGGACATACTCTCCAACAGCAACAGGGAGTTCGTCCTCAACAGGTCCATGGCGATCGTAGCTGTGTACAACGACGTCGAACTGCTCCACGGGGAGCAGCTTGGGAGCGATGGCCTTCCCCAGCTAGGCAAGGTCTGGGTCGTTCTCGAAAATGGCGTCCAAGTCGGCGACCCCACCTCGAATCAGTCCGAGGCCATGTCCCTGTTCAACGAGACCCGCTCCTCCTCCTCCCAGGTAGACACGGGTGAGCCAGCGCACTACGACATTGGGGGATACAGGTACACCACGGACCTAATCGATGACTACTACGACATCTCCACGGGGCTGCACAGGAACAACGCAAGGCTGGGGCTGCTGCGCGCCTTCCTCGTCACAGCCTTCGACATGGATGCCCTAGTAGACATCTACCACGGTATCACCTCTATCGAGTACGAGGTCTCCGACTACGATTCTCCACTGGGCAACACAGTGGTCCGTAACAACGAGATTCGCTATTTCGCCGTCGACAACCGCCTCTTCCCACTTGGTGGCTCTTACTACGACGACTACGAATACCACCGCGGGCAGACGACCGGTATCTTCCATGCCCCTACTCGTCTCTCGGGGCTCGATATGGGGTCATACATCTCAACGATTTACCAGACCCAGAGGGGCGATGGCCCGATTATCCCAAGGACCCAGGCACAATACGAGGCGGAGTACCTAGATGACTTGGTCAGACAGACCTCGGGAGCATCCTCAGACCCCTCTGAGGTCATCAGGATGATCGACATCGACTACCAGCACCAGTCGGAGTTCTTCGAGACCATGGTTGCGAGGATTTACGTGGGTTACGGATCCTCCACGCTCGGGATTCCCGGCGATGCCGAGACGCCATCCGTCTGGCTCAATCCCCAGCAGACGAAAATCACGGGCTCCCCTGGCTCTTACCTGGAGAATGCCTTCGCCCTTCCTGGTGCAATGATGAATCACTTCGTCATCTCCAACTGGTACGACAGCAGCGAATGCGAGCTCAACGAGACCGGTGTGAAGATTAGCCAGTTATGCGGCACCATTTACGATTCCAACAGGATTGTCAAGGTTCTCAAGTACTACAGCGGCGCTACCGTTGAGGGAACGGTCGAGCTAGAGGGCATCGGACCGGTTCCAAACGCTAGAATCCTGATCGAGAGAGATGCATTCAGCGGCGAGGAGGAGCCTGATGAGAATGGTAGCGTCGTCGACGGGGACGGGCGTACGTTTTGGATCCCCATCGGTCATACTCAAGCTAACGAAAATGGAGAGTATTCCTTCACCGTCCCAGCAGGCAAGATCAGAGTCTCCGCCTTCTCTGGGGAACCTGATTTGGAGTCCGCCCGCTCGTCGATTATGGCTTCTGATGTCAGCAACTCGATGTATGAGCTGTTCACGGAGCACAACGAGCAGAGGACCGTCAATCCGATTACGGGTATACTGGGCAACGTTTCGGGCTCAACCTGGCTCTCCGAGGCCATCGTCAACGTCTCTGGCTCGGACGGCCACAGCAACGGCCAATCTCGAATAGAAGCTTCCATCACAGTCCAGCCCTCCACTGCAACCGGGGTCTTGACGTGGTCTGGCGGGCTAGACTTCGATGGGGACTCGGTCATCGGCTCTCAAGTGGTACTGACCCCTTCCTCCGACGAGGTCACCATAGGGCCCTACGGGGCCCTGACATCAAACGGCACGGTAGTGGGCCAGTCGTTGGAGTTCAGCGGTATTGGCCAGGTAATCTTCACCGGCGAGGGGATCGCCGCAACTGAGGGCGTCGTGACGGTCACTGACTTCACAGGGACACATACCCAGTCCATCTTCAACAATCACAGCATTACCGGCGAGGGGCTATTCGCGGGCAAGGGCACACTGTCAGGGGAACTTCTAGACAGCACGGAGGCTCTTGCGTGCCCCGATAACGAACTCCCCCAGGGCACTGTCGTTTGCGTGCTCGATGATGGCGACTACCTATTGAACGGCACAGTAAATGCCTCAGGCAGGTTCACTGCCGACGGCACGAGCCTGTTCTCTAGAACCTTGGACCAAGCTACGTTCGTGGGCTCGGGCACCTTCGAGACGGACAGCACGCAACCACTCACCTCGTATGGCACCATCAATGGAACAGGCATGTTCTCTGGCACTGGGATATTCAGCGGGCCGATGGTCCAACCAGGCTCCTTCCACTTCGTCGATGCCCTACCGGGCGAGTACGACGTTTCGATCGAATTCGGTGATGGAACGATAGTAGAGTTGGAGAGCAACTTCCTAATCGGGCTGAATGCCATTCAGGCTCCTGTGCAGCTATCTGTCTCTGGAGGGGCCATAAAGGGCAACTTAGTCGACCAATCAGGAGAATCGCTTGACGGACCAATCTCCATCTTCCCGTACAACGACACGGCCGAGAATGCCACTATGGAGTGTTCCCAGACCGTGGCCCCTCCCTGCATGGTCGTTCCTGACGACAATGGCGCATTCCAGATTGGACCCATCATTCCCGGGACCTACATTGCCGAGGTCGACATCGACGACGACGGGTTCCCGGAGGTAACCAAGACCTACTCCTTCCACCCAGAGGAGGATGTCGTGGCCACCTTCCCCTCCCCAGTCCCAGATACGTCCGATCTCTCCTTCACCCTCTTCGATGGCGACTCTCCCGTCTCGGACCTCGAGATTAGCCTGCGATCCGAAAACGAGTCGATGGCCCCGATCTCGGCAATCTATGACTCGGTGGCCAATTCTTACAGAGTCGAGCTTTCCCAAGGCATCTGGATACTCAACCACACCCTGGACAACGACAAGCAGCTTTGGCAACGTATCGAAGTCGGTCCGGATGACTTGTCCGACTCATTCAGTTTCCAAGTCAGCCACACAGTTAACGGCACAGTGTACTATTCTCACGGTGACAAGAAGGAAACCGGCATCTTTGAGCAAGTCGTGGGAAACGAGGAAATCGTGTTCCAGTGGGGGGGATTCACTCTGTCGACTACTTCGGACGGAGAAGGCAACTTCAGCGTGACACTCCCCGTGGACGCGCTGGTGGATGCTACAGTCGAAGTACTCATGGGCGTGGACGGGTTCTACTCCAACGGAACCCGTTTCACTGTGGCACAGGATATGGGCGACGTTTCGCTGACCGTCGTACCAGGCGCCATGACAAGCGGTTTTGTTGGTCTGAACCGTCCCGGGAACACCTACACTGATGCCTTCAAGGATTGGGAACCGGTCTATGTCGTCGCCTACAACTTTGACGGGACCACAGACGGAGTTTGGAGGGACACCGTAGGTCCCGATGGCCACTTTGACTTGA
>JAYZLU010000058.1:0-21260 GCA_036153975.1 Thermoplasmatota archaeon
CAACCCAAGCAAACAGAGGTGCGGCTTGGTTAGCCTCCCAATTTATCCAGAATTCGGCCTGGTTGCCCGATGACTCCCATGGCGACCTTCTCGGCTGGGCAGTGGAGGCATGGTTGTCAGAACCTCCAAGGGAATCCCTTTCTGCGTTGAGGGGGATATCATGGTTGTACGACAACACTCAGAGCTCACCCAAGGAGCACGAAGAGATGATTCACAGAATCAGGGAGCGGGGATCGCAGTTACCAGGGGGTCATTGCCTCAATACGTGGTCCAAACTTATGAACCACGCTTTGGATGAACAAAAGGCCGATTTAGAGGCGATTAAGCAGTTTCTAAGAGATTTGCCGCCGGGGTGGTGGGCCCCGATCTCCTCTGAGATGCTAATGCGACTTCTGCAGGAAGATAGCATGGATGATCTACTGTCCAACCGGTCCCCATGGTGCGCCACCATCCTGCGCCCCATTGGTGAGGAATGCGTTGCTCCCGGCCTCTCTTCGATCGCGCACCCAGGTTGCGACCCCGAGTTGATACAATCACTACAGAATAGGATGCGAAGCATTTCCAGCGACGATATCTCTACGGGGAATCTCGATCCGTTGAGTGACTTGCTGAACGCCCTCGAGTCCGCGCGTGACAAGACTCCGCCTGTCTCCGGTAGAACGCACGATCTAGTGGGTTGGCTCGCCCAACCGGCCGAGAGATGGCCGAAATTTACCATTGAGATGATGATGAATGGCGATCAGTCGGTGGCCGAGCGACTAATTTTGGGTCTCTCGGGGTTCCATCCAGGCCTTTCTTGATTCGAAATTCCGTCGGAAACCGTACTTTTCAACCACCGTTGGGTTCTTGTGCGTCTCAGGGTGCCGCATGATGCCCAACCGGCAACACCGTGCGGACGAAACCCCCTCGCCGGAGGTGGAGGATGAAACACGGCACCACGGAATGGGTGACCACCTGTCGAAGACCAGCGTGACCGTCTGTGCGGTGTGATCGTTGGCGCAATTCAGGTGGCCGGATTGCGTTAGGTCTCCTGAGGACTGTATAGAATGAATCAAGGGACTACCCCGCAATCCGACAGACGTCCCGGGGTGGGTCAGGCGCCCGAGCTACGCCGTGAAGGTGGCCGTTACGCCCCGGGGCACACATTTCCCCACAGCACTCAAAGCATGGCTTACTGGCGGAATCATGATGCATGAAGTCGGCCTCATCGGCGGCACCTTCGATCGCTTCCATGATGGCCATGCTCGACTCATGGAGAGATCGCTCGATGCCTGCACCTCTTTGGAGGTGTGGCTTACCTCAGATTCATCCGCTCACTCCAAGGATCCTCGGATACTGAGTTGGGGGGAGCGTTGTCAGGGCATACGCGACAGAATGGCTCCGGCGTCATCTGAGCGCATCAGCTTTGGAGTCCTCGAGGATCCTTACGGTCCCGCCCCCACTCATCCAGAGGCTGGGGCCATTATCTGCACCCCCGAGACGCGGCCTACATGCGACGAGATCAATTCAATGAGATTGCAGAACCACCTTCAGCCGCTCGAGGTCATCGAGGTGGAGCACCTCATGGCCTGGGATGGGGAGCCGCTCTCAAGCTCCCGAATCAGGAAGGGGGAGATTGACCGCGCGGGTATGCCTTGGATCCCGAACTCAGTGAGGGAGGGCAAAATCACTCTGACTCCCGCGGTCGAGGCAGAGCTCAAGGATCCGTTCGGCCAGTTGGTACCGGGACCAGAGTCCGATCCTTCCATAGCCATGTCAGAGGTGATTGCTCACATCGAGTTTGATTGGGGGCCGGTCATCGCCGTCGGGGACGTGACCGTCCACGCGCTGCAGGACCTCGGCCGACCCGCCGACATCGCCCTAGTTGACGGACTCACTAGGAGGGAGCCTTGGGAAGGCGCCGATGGGATTGATCCCTCCGCATACGACGGGGTGTTGCAGTGCGAGAGTCCCGCCGGGTCCCTCACTCCCTCTCTATTGGAAGCCTGCGAGCACGCAGTCTCCTCTTGGATGGAGGATGGTACGACCCACCTCATAGAAGTAGTAGGGGAGGAGGACCTTGCCCCACTAATATTGCATCCCCTGGCTCCGTTGGGCTCGGTGGTGCTCTACGGGCAGCCGGGCAGAGGTGTCGTCGTCAGATGGTGCAGTGAGGAATCCAAACAGCGTTGTAGGAAGCTGTTGCGCGGGTTTGATAGCGGTGGTTGATTACGACTCCGCCGCTTGTAGAATGTGGAGTCCCAATCCGAAGGCTACCAAGGCAATCGTGACCGAGTACACCCCGGGATCGATCCAAGTTGTGTTCAATGCGCTCCACACGAGGTAGAAAACCGCTCCTGCTAGGATCATCCAGCTTGCCAACGTCCTGACGACTCCATCTTTCGATGACAACAGGCTAGTGAAGATGGGATTGTGGGGCATTTCAAGGTACCAGCCTGCGAAGCCGTCCTCGCGAGACTTGCCCATGCCAACTATGCCAGCTGCTAGGAGCGCTACACCGAGAGCCCCGAACACCGCGTCATCGAGAACCAAGCCCATCTCTTCGGTGTTAGTCGAGACGCCACCGGTCAGGAAGTCAATCCACAGGACCTTGTGGCCCGGTGAGTAAGCGCCGCTAACGATGTTTACAGCGGTGAGGAAGAGTACCCATAGCCCGATTAATATGGCACCGGTGAACAAGGTGCGGCTCGGTCTCAGCAGTGCATTCATCCACTCGGAGTCATCTTCTGACATCGAGTCGGCGACCTGCCCTTTCGGTATAACCGTTGTCGGAACCATTCTGCTCAAAAATGACCTTGGAGGTGGTACTTCCCAAAGGAGGCCTCGTTGATTAGTGGCTCACTTTCGCTCATCAGGGATATCGCGTCTATGGCCTTGGGAATGGCGGAGTTGACTTGCTTACTCCGACCGCCTCTGCCCTTGCTGACGTTTCTCGCCATGATTAGTCCGATGGTATCGAGCTCGTTCAACAGCGAAGAAACGCGCCTGGTGGTCAGGGGTTCGACGCCGATTTTGGCACAGGCTTCTGCATAGGTACGGTAGACCTCGCCGGTCGAAATGTTTCTCAGGCCGTTCTCCTCATTCAAGCAGATCGAGAATAGAACGAGCTTCTGGTGCAGGGGCAGCGTTTTGAGCACCGGCGTCACCTGATCGTACTCCAACTGGCTCTGAGCCAGCCTCACGTGCTTGGTATCGACCTTCGACTGGGCCCTTTGTTCAGCCTTCTGAACGGAGATTCTGAGCAGGTCCAGCGCTCTCCGCGCATCCCCATGCTCCTGAGCAGCGAGCGCTGCGCACAGCATAATCACGCCCTGTTCGAGCACGTCCTCCCTGATGCCCATCGAAGCGCGTTCACTGAGAATGTTCTGGATCTCAGTCGCAACGTATGGATGGAAAACCACATCCTCCTGACTGAGTCTCGAGCTCACCCTTGGATCCAGATGCTGTGTGAAATGCAGATCGTTGCTGATACCTATGATCGAGCATCGGCCATTATCGAGCACCGTGTTCAGGCTAGTCAGTGCATATAGCAGGTCATCTCCTGCTCGGTCGACTAGGTTGTCGACCTCGTCGAGTACAATGATGTGAACCCCCCCAGCTCTGCTCATCCTCATAACCATGGTCTCGAGCACCCTATCCGTCGGCCATCCAGTAAACGGCACGGGTGGGTCGCCCCGTTGTGCCAACTGACTCGCAATGGTCTGAACAACCCTGTACTTCGTGTCCACGTTCCTGCAGTTGATTTCGTAGGTATTCACGAACTGCCCCATCTCCTTCCCCTTTTCTCGAAGTTGCCCTAGCACGAACCTAGTAACTACGGTCTTCCCTGATCCAGGAACGCCGTAAAGGAGCATGTTCGAGGGGATGTGCCCATTGAGGGCATCGACTAGGTTCCGCACGAGCGCATCGACCTCGTGCTCCCTATGGGGCAGGCGCGAGGGTTCGAACGCGTGGTCGAATGCCTTCCTATCAGTGAAGAGACTGTCCTGTCCGAGAATCTTCTCGAAAATATTTCCTTCCATTAAATAACACCAGCGCAAAAAACCCACTCATGGCCAATCCTCCACCCCATTGGGTTCATTGCTAGCAAGTGCGTACCCTGAACCGAGGCAGTCGGAGGTAATAAGAGTGTCTTGCAAGATTGAGATTAACGACGTATTACACACGTCTTGTAATGTTGATTTTAACAATCAAGGGATACTGGATACAATACTAATATACAGTTTGCAATCAATCGTTTCCCCCATATTTTATCGATGTAATTTTTTCATTTGAAAACCTCGGACTCCTTTGTGTTCGACAACTGAGAAGTTAGGAAAAGCTCGCAGCTTCAGGACCACCCAAAATCTACTTCCAGAGAATACATTATTGCTTTTGGAAGTACGGAATTGAATATGCAGTATAAATATGGGATAAATAATTCAATATTAATTTATCAGTGATAACTCACCGTCATCATCGATTTCAAGACGATCGCCGTCATTGAGTTGTTGGATTCCACTCGGCAACTCGGGTAATTCGAATCCATGGTTGCTATCTGGAGATCGGGCGAAGTTGTGCGTGACCAGAACCATGGCATGGGGGTGCCGCTCAGAGAACGAAATTACTTGGGACGGGTTGTGATGATGAGGACTGTCGACATAGTCAGGCACTCCCATTTCCAGGATTACGACATCTGAATCAGGGGCCCGTTCCTCGATTTCTTGGCACGGTCCCGAGTCCCCGCAGTGGAGGATCGTAATTCCACTCTCGTGCATCAGCTTGTACCCGTGAGGATCGGTCTCGGGAGTGTGACTGACGGGGAACCTGTCGTAGTTCCATTGTGTTCCTTCAAGGGATCCGCACTCATCTTCGCACCAGGCTGCCCGTTCCCTGAGCGCGGCGTCAAGGCTACCGGGGAAACCGACTTCGCAGAGCTCGCTCAGACGCTCCCTGCCCCCTGGCCTAGCGTGAATGCTCAACGTACTCCGAGCATTTCTATCTGGGGCCAGCCACTCCCTGTCGAGCATCAGGAACGGAAATCCGAAGGTGTGGTCGGCGTGCCAGTGGGTGATTAGCAGGTGCTGAACATCCGAGGGCGAAATGCCCACACGCCGGAGTTGCGGAAGGACGGTGGGTGGCGCGTCGATTAGAACGATGCCGTCGATCAGGGCCAAGGCATGCATCCTCCCGGGAGGGGCGAATGCGTTGCCGGTTCCGAGGAACAGAACCTCTGCCATGGCTTGTGTTAGAGGCTTCGAGACTTGATGCTTCGCTTCTCGAGGAGCGGTCCCTCCGCATTCGTTCATAAACGAACTACAACTCCCGGTTACTGAGAGTGAAGGCATGTCCGACTGGAGTGCGAAGAACCCGTTTCACTCTACCCCTACCCATAATTTCACCCTCAATGGGGGTGGCTCTCGTAAGGAGACTAGGCACATCGTGTTCGATTTGGAGGACTCGGGCATGGCATACAAGGTCGGAGACGCTCTCGGTGTCATTCCAAGGTGTCCTCCGGATTTGGTCGAGGGACTCCTGTCTGCTACCAACTTCTCAGGGGAAGAAGAGGTCGAGACCCACCTTGGAGACTGTTCCCTGAGGGAGGCCCTCACTGATAGATACGAGATCCATCGTATCTCGAAGAAATGGATCGAGGGCTTGGGGGGCCGTCTGTCAAACGACACAGGGCCAATCGAGATGAGGATTGTGAGACGTCAGCGCTACTCCGCTTTGGATGGCTCCCTGTTGATGGATTGGCAGGGCAGCGGCGCCGACGAAGATGTCCCAGAGGACTACGTCGAGATTGGCGCTGCCGGAGACCCGGCAACCACGCTCTGGAGTGATCTGACCTCCAATCCTAGCTCTATGGAGGACTACATATGGTCGAGGGACTACATCGACGCCATCGCCGACTTCGGGTACATCGGGTTCTCGCCACAACAGTTGGTCGATGGCATGGACAGGCTCAAGCCGCGCCTCTATTCGATTGCCAGCAGTCCCGACTTCGAGCGAGGCACCGTTCATCTGACCGTAGCCATAGTCCGGTACAATCACCACAACAGGGACCGAACCGGGCTCTGTACCGGCTTCATGGCCGATAGGTGCGACACCAACGTGACACAAGTAGGGGTTTTCATGTCCCCAACTCGTTCGTTCGTCCTTCCCCAAGACGGATCCACTGACATCATCATGGTCGGACCCGGAACGGGAATCGCCCCATTCAGGGCCTTTCTTCAACAGCGGGACATCGACGGAGCGAACGGGCGAAATTGGCTCTTCTTCGGGGACTGGACCGAGGAGGGGGAGTATTACTACAGGGACGAGATGGATGACTGGAAGAAACGCGGCGTCCTTTCCAAGCACGACCTGGCTTGGTCCAGAGCCGGCCCTGAGAAGGTCTACGTGCAGCACCTCATGAAGCAGCACGGTGAAGAGATATGGAACTGGATTGAAAATGGCGCGTACTTCTACGTATGCGGCGACAAGAATTACATGGCCAAGGACGTCCACAGTACCCTCATTGAAATCTGCGCTGAGTATGGTGGTATGAGCCCGGAAGAGGCAAAGGATTTCGTCGAGACCGGGCTGATGAAGACAGAGAAGCGATACCTCAGGGACGTCTACTGATTTCGTAGGCCGATTCACTCATACGAACGTGCACTCAGCGGGGGACGTGTTCCGACGTGTCCTTATCGCGAACCGTGGGGAGATCGCGCTCCGCATCCTACGCTCTCTGCGCTCGATGGGCATGGAGGCTGTCGTCATCCATGGCAGGGAGGACCGCTTATCGCTGCCCGTCAGGCTAGCAGACGAGGGATATTACATCCCCCGGGACGATCCACTGGCCTCGTATCTGGACATCGAGGCCATTGTCGCCGCAGCCAAGGACGTCGGCGCAGATGCCGTACACCCCGGTTATGGATTCCTTGCCGAGAACGCAGCATTCGCCCAACGCCTCGCTGACGAGGGAGTCACATTCATCGGCCCGACTCCCGAGTCCCTCCGCCTGCTCGGAGACAAGATTGCTGCCCGGGAGGCTATGTCAAAGGCCGGTATCCCTGTGGCGAGGGGCTCGAACAAGCCGGTCGCCAATCCTGAAGAGGCATCCGAGTTCGCCACAGAGATCGGTTTCCCGCTTATCATCAAAGCCGCCTCTGGAGGTGGTGGAATCGGGATGCAGGTAGTAGGGACAAAGGAAGACTTTCAGTCTGCGCTGAGGCTCTGTCAGGGTAGAGCAGCATCTGCATTCGGCGATGATCGAGTCTTCCTTGAGAAGTTCATCGGTGACGCCGAGCACATCGAGTTCCAGGTTCTGGGTGATGGCAGCAAGGCGATTCACCTCGGCGAGCGATTCTGCTCGATCCAACGCCGTCATCAGAAGATCCTCGAAGAGGGGCCTTGGCTTAGTGAAGATGTCAGACAGGAGATCGGCGCGCTTGTGGTGGCCGGCGCGGAGGCAATCGGATACCGAGGCCTAGCTACCTTCGAGTTCCTGAGGGACGCCGAGGGGAAGTTCTACTTCATGGAGGTCAATCCACGGGTTCAAGTCGAGCACACCGTCACCGAGATGATCACTGGCCTAGATTTGGTCTCCTTGGGCATCCAAATCGCCGCGGGAGAAGACCTCCCCCTTTCCCAGCAAGGCGTCAGGTGGGATGGCCATGCCATTCAGGCGAGGATAAACGCTGAGAATCCAGTGACCTTGGCCCCCTCTCCCGGCAAGGTCTGGGAGTGCCATTGGCCAGGCGGACCGGGTGTCAGGATAGACTCTCACGCACATACGGGATATGACATGCCAGATGCTTTCGACTCCCTCCTTGCCAAGGTCATTGCGTGGGCCCCCTCAAGGGAGGAGGCGATCGTCAGGCTAGATGCTGCACTGGATGAGACCATCCTACTAGGTGTCGACACGCTGATACCATTGCATCGAGCCATTCTGGATGAGTCCGACTTCAGGGAAAGGAACATCACCACCGACTACTTGAGCACTCACCCGGGGTTACTCTCAGGAGGTCGTTAATTGGAGATGGTCATCGTCGGGAGTATTGGCTACGACGACATCGAGACCGCGTTCGCTAGTGGCTCAGACATACTAGGCGGCTCAGCAGTGCACGCCGGAGTCTCGGCCTCATTCCACATGCCAGTGGCCCCCAGTCGAACACCCCGAGTGGGGTTAGTGGCCCCCGTAGGCGCCGATTTCTCCGAGCGGCACCAGTCAATGCTAGAGGGGTTGGGTCTGGACTTCTCAGGAGTAGCGAGGTTGGAGGGAAAGACGTTCAGGTGGTCGGGAAGGTACGATGGTACGATGGAAAATGTGGAGACCATCTCCACCGAGGTGAACGTTCTGGGCGACTTCGATCCTGAGATCCCTAGTCCATGGATTTCCCCGAAGGTCCTCTTCTGCGCCAATACGCATCCTAGATCACAGGTTTCTGTCCTTGACCAATGCCCGAATGCCGAGATATCGGCGGTTGACACCTTCATGATGTGGATCGAAACCGAGTTCGAGCAACTCTCACTGGCTTTGAGAAAGGCCGATATCGCCATTCTAAACGAAGAGGAGGTCTGTGCGATTTCGGGCGAGGACGTTTTTACCCGAGCAATTCAACCCATCCTGTCCGGCTCTGCTCTCCACGGAGGCGAATCCGCTGGCAAGGGTCCGAGTGCCTTGATCATCAAGCGAGGCTCCAGTGGGGTTCTGGCCAACTTCCCTTGTGGGATTCTCTCTCTGCCAGCCTTCCCTACCAACGACATCGTCGACCCCACCGGTTGCGGGGATTCCTTTGCAGGGGCCTTCCTCGCGAACATCTCGGGCAGGTCAGGAGCCTTGAACGACGTCGAGGCGATTCGAGCAGCCCTGGTTCACGCTGTTGTCACCTCATCTTTCACCATTGGAGGCCTCGGCTCCTCAAAGTTACAAGATCTGGAGCGGGGCCTATACCATGCGAGGCTGGACAGGTATCGCAGAATCGTCGGTCTGTAATCATCCAAGCCGTCTGATTCCTGGCAGAGGGTGCGGGTCCTCCTTGGAGGAAGTGGGCTTGAGTTGGCTGAATCTGAGCGACTCGTTCGCCGCTTCGAGCAATCTGGGAGACTCCTCTTCGCCGCTCGCCAACCTCGAGACGATGGAATCTAGGGTGTCTCGTGCAGATGACGCCCCGGTTGCTGACTGCATCCCCCTGATCCTCGCTCCGACTTCGGCTTGGTGATCCTGGTCGCTCCTGAGCCTCATGTGCTGTGACGACTGGAAGCGGGAAAGGCCCTTTTTCGGCTCCTTGCCAATCGCACTTACGTCCTCCCGACTAGGTGAATATGCCCTAGGAACCCCGCCGCTGGGTCTCAGGAGCCTGCCTAGCCAGCCTGAGGAAAATCCCCTTGCCCCCCTGTTACTCTTCGATACTCTGTTGGATCCCATGGTTGCGGCCAACTTGTTCAATGCGGGGTATTCTTCCAGGCTCGCTGGTTGCTGCATAATCTCGAAGCTCGTTCGTTGCTTCAACTCCTGCTTTGCCCTCGCCTGACGCACGACACCCGCCCTGCACTCCTCTCGCACTGCTTCCTCTGTCGGCGGAGGTAGGATGGGCCCACGGTAAGGCTCGTCCGACACTCCTGATATGCCGTGGGCCATCTTGATCATTTGAGAGCTAGACAGGCTGCGTTGCGTATAGACGGGAGAAGCGTCCATATCGTCAAATCCGAAGGAAGGCAGGAGTTCGCTTTCTTCCTGGGTCACGATTGGTGAATCGGAGTCGAAGATTCCCCCACTGGCGAAGAGGTCCAAACCCTGGGCGGCGTCCGTAACGGCCGAATCTATCCTGTTGCCCCTGATTTTGTTGAGGTCCTTCTCAGCATACCATGAGGGCGCCTGCCTTCCACCCCATGCCCTCTCGTAGGCATTTTGGGCGGATGTGTCGTCTGGACCGTGCTGGTACAGGGAGGTCTGAACGGCCTCGGGCTCGCTATTCAGGCTCACGACGTGCGTCGGTATAGTGGGCTCGTCCAGTACAATTGGCTCTTCCTCTATCTTCATGGTGTCACGGTGAACACCAATCACAGGGTCCGCAGACAATACCGAGTTTGGCTTCGATTGCATCTCTGCTGGAGCTGGAAGAAGCCCCTTGGCGTCCCTCAGGGCTGGGAATGTGGGCAACTCCGTCTCCAAGCTCTCCAAGCCTACGAGAGCTTCCTCGATCGTGCTCCCATGCCTCACCCTATCGACCATCATGCACAGTTTGAGTAGATTCCCCTCATCTCCAGAGATCAGATGCCGATCTCCCGAACTGGTCTCGATTGCTAAAATGGAATACCTGGACAGGAAGTTTAGCGTGACAACGAAAGCCCCTGTCCCGATTGCTAGCCATTGCCATGGTGACACTATTGTGGTGATTCCAAGATAGATTATCAGAACCCCTAGTGGCACGGTTCCAGCAGGAAGGAGAGGGACCTTCAGATGCCTCATTCTGTCTATTGCAGCCAAGTCTAGTCTGACACCTTTACCATCGAACCTTTCGATGGTCAGCTGTCGCTCTGTTAGAACAGCGCAAAAGGTTCCTCGCGTCCCGACTAAGGAGAGTCCGCCGATTAGCTCCGCATTTCTCTTCTCCATCGGGCCTTTAGGCCCGGTTGAGTACATCCCGTGGCTTGAGCGGCTCTTGCAGGGTATAAGTGCATGGGCATTGGAAGAACAAGTTGAACCACTTGTAGCACTGGGGGTTCATCGCCGTAACGTAGCAGTAGCATGCAATCGCAGGTCATCTCATGGCTTCTCGAGCCGTATCCGCCATCTCCCACAAGGCCTTCTCTTCATCTGTCTCTGGCGTGAACTGGGGAATCTGAACAGGCTTCATCGACTCATCAATCGCGACCATGAAGTAGAAACCGGAGCAAATCTCTTCCCCCTCCCACTCCGAACGCGAGAGCCTGCATGAGATCACGTGGACGCCCGCAGTCCTCGGGGAAGTCCACACAACCCTAGCTGTGGTCCTAATGACGTCACCTTGGAATGCCGGCCTCCTGAACTTCAGGGCATCCACGGAAACAGTGACGAACTCCCGATGAGCGAACTTCGAAGCCGACATTCCCGCGGCAGTGTCCATTATCGACATCAGCCTACCACCGTAGAGTGTGTTCAAGGCATTAGTGTGGCCAGGAAACACCTCATTCAGTAAAACCACGGGTTCGAGCGAGTAGGGACTACCGATCTCCATCAGCCCTGTTCGAAAGCCCATCACCCTTGAATGCTACAGTATTTCGAACCCGGCAATTCCGATTTCACCGTTGTATTGAACCGAAGGCAGCGTCTCGGAAGCGCGTGACCATACCTGAATTGCGCTGGAAACCCTCATTCCATGAGGATCCCGATGGCGGCACAATCGTGTTGTGGCCCTACCTGCCGTGCATCAGGATGCCAGCCCCCTTGAGGCCCCGTGAATGGGATGGCTTGGCCCTCCTGGCATCCTCTGACGAACTCGAAGCGATGAAGGAGGAGGAAGAGCAAGACAAACGCAGCCCCGGCGTCCACGTCGAATCCGCCGCTGCCTCCGGCACCATTCTTGGCATTCTGGTCAAGGACCTACGAGACTTGGAGGTGGAGGGTCCGGCAATCCCCGACCCTGAGCCAATTCGCCTTCTGCACCACGCACAGAATTCTAGGGGCGGGATGCCCATCTACTCCGTAATCCCCGATTTGGACGACGGGGAATGGGCGGACTGGCTCTCAAGATGCGCCGACGAGCAAGTCAGAATACGCAACCTACTTGCTACCATAGGGAGATCGAAGAGGTGGGCCAAGTCACGCAAGATGGCCATCCCAAAAGTCACCCCATCCAAGGGGATAGACGCCGACCTCGGTGCAGCAGCCACAGTGTGCGCCGCTTGGTGGCTAGAAGAGCGACAAGGATTGACGGACGAACTCGTCGAAGAGCGGGATGTGCGCATCGCTGCGCGCCTGAGAGGTGCGTTATCAGATCTCAGAAACAGCAGGATTGATGAAAGTGGGACGCAGGGGACTACACTATTGGCACCCGTTCAACAGGCCCATGTCCCCGCCATCGAGGCTAGCCTCTTGGCCTGCCAGGCAGTGGAGACCATGGAGGCAGAGGCGTGACCGAGGAACGAGCCAACATTGAGGTCGAGACACAGACTTTCAGATTCATCCCCCTGATTCCAGTCACCCTCGAAGATGCCGTACAACTGAGTGGGGGACGAAGCAACGGGGCCTACGCCGTCGTCGGGCACGAGAACCCTCGCTCCACGCTTGTCATAGAGCCTCAGGGCTCGATCTTGGTCCACGGCATATCCAATGTCGAGGCGGCTACCCTGATTGCTGAGGAGTTCCTCCTCGGCATCGGCATGCCAGAGTCCGGACTGATTGTTGAGAAGGGAGACATGCTCGCGAGCTTCTCGCTCGGAAGGGCAGTTCTCCTAGGGCTCGCAGGGGAGAGATTCTCCGAGGCAGAGCACGATCTCAGGTTGGATGCGCTCAGGATCGATGCAAAGAGGCACAGATGCACGATTCTGCTGTTCAACAATGGGCAGGGACTGGTCCTCGGACAGCCATCTAGGGGCGTTGCGGAGATGGCTGTCGGCTACTGGTTCTCCCAACTCGAGGCTGAAGGCGCTTTGGCGTGAGACCATGCTCGAAGGCGGAGTGTGGAAAGGCCCAATCATAGACCAGCACATGCATTTGGATCGTGAGAACAGATTTCTGGAGGCAATCTCCGATTTCGTGCAGAGTGGAGGAACCGGAATCATGCTGGTACACAAGCCTGGGTTCTCAGGGACCTTGCCAACCGACATCGATGGCTACCGAACCGCTTACTCCGAGACATTGGGCATGGCCGACGAGGTCAGGACCACTCACGGCATTGACGTAGGTGTGGTGCTCGGACCCCATCCGGTGGCTTGGGAGCACCAGATCGAACCGCTTGGCCTAGAGCGTTCGACTGAACTCCACATCGAGGCAGTCGGTCTAGCTTTGGACCACATCGAGGCCGACGAGGCCAACTGCCTCGGTGAAGTCGGCCGCCCCCACTATCCCGTAGACGAGATGACTTGGACAGCCGCCAACGATCTCCTACTCGAGATCATGTCGATGGCCTCAGGCGCAGGCGTGACAATACAGTTGCATGTCGAGGACAACGGGGAGAAGACCTGCAGGGGGCTCTCCGAGCTCTGTGGCAAGGCCGGTCTTCCATTGGACCAGGCAGTCAGACACTATGCTCCCGCCGACGTCAGCGCAGGGTTCACTCACGGTCTGTCAGCTACGGTAAGCGTTGGCAAGGGTAGCGTGGAGGCACTGACCGGGAGTGCTCGAAGTGCCTGTTCCCCATGGGGCATGGAGACTGACTACCTCGACGACCCTCGCAGGCCGGGGGCGGTTCTGGGACCGAAGACCGTGCCAAGGAGGACCCGCGAGCTCTGCGATTCTCTGCTCTCAGATGGGTGGGATGAGGATGAGGTCACCAATCTGATGACGAATATCCACGTAGATTGGCCCAAGGCCCTCTATGGCCTTTGACCCAACTTCAGTTCGGGAGCGAAGGTCATCAGGGCCCCAATAACGAACAGCAGAACTGAAAGGGCGAAGAAAGAGAACTCGCCGAGGGGGATGGTCTGTCCAAGAGACTCGAGAGCCATCCTCCACAGAGGGCCGTTGATAGGGAGAAACAGGAACATCACCGCTATTCCAAGACGCTGCCGGACCAGCATGCCCGTTGCCGCACGCTCTCGCTTTTGAAGGCCTGTGAGAACACCGAATCGGTTTATAGCGGGTCGATGCTCGACTGCCCGAGCGTCGGTGATGTAGGGGTAGCATCTGAGCCTTCCAAGCTCATGGCCCGGGTTCAAATCCCGGCCGGCGCACCACGAAATCAAATTCTCTTACTGATGTATTCAAACGGTGCTCGCTCCCCCAGTTGACTGTGTCGGACAAGGATGGGGGAACCGACTCAGGAAGAATTGGAATCAGTAAGGACGAGTCCGACCTCTCAGACGAGAAGCAGGTGGTCGGCCGCAAGATATGGCGGATAGTGCCCTACATCAAGCGTTACTGGAGGAGGGCCATGGGGGGCATTGCAGCCAACGCCGTGGCCCGGGCCTTCGACCTCATACCTTTCATCGCAATCGGGATGGCCGCTGACTACTACCAGAACAAGGTCTACACCGACTCGACAATAGAGTCCATTGTCAACTCTGACCTCCTGCCGTCAATCGGACCGATAGCTTCCGTCGAAATCGGCTTCGGCCTACTGATCCTCGTCTCCTTCGCTTTTCTCGCTGTTTTCCAAGGCCTCAGCGAGTACCTCTGGCAGTCGACAGCCTACAAGGTCCAGCACGACATCAGGATGGATGCGACCACGAGCCTGATGGCGATGGAAGCCTCCTACTTCGAGACTCGACAGACAGGCAATCTGATGTCTGTGCTGTCGGCCGACGTCGCTCAACTGGAGGACGTCGTCTCCGATTCCAGTACCAGTATGATTCGAATCATCATCACCTTCACCACGGCCTTCGCGATAATGTTCTGGATGTCCCCGAAGCTGGCACTGATTCTATTCATCCCGTTGGTCCTCATCATTCCTATGGTGGTCTGGTTCTCGACCAGAGTCCAGCGGCGATACAGGAAGCAACGCGAGAGCACTGGTGGAATCGTCGCGATCCTCGAGAACGTCCTCTCCGGAATCACAGTCGTACAGGCCTACAACGCCAGCGAATTCGAGCGTTCTCGCGTCGAGGGCGAGAGCGGCGAATACAGGGATCAAGCCATTCACGCCTCCAACCTGCGCAACCGATTCATCCCCGGCATCTACGTTGTCGCAGGGCTCTCCTTCGGGCTGTTGGTATCGGCCGGTGGATGGCTGATGGAGTCCGGTGAAATCACCGTCGGGCAGTTCGTCACCTTCCTGCTCATATCAACGAGGATGACCATGCCTATGTTCATACTCGGGATGCTGCTGAACCAACTCCAGAGAGGAGAAGCGGCTTCAAAGCGCGTGTTCGCGCTAATTGACCTGGAGCCATCGATTTTCGACAAGCCAGATGCGATTCCGCTCGATGCCCCAATCAGGTCGATCTCCTTCGACGATGTGACGTTCGCCTACCCTACCTCCAAGGTCAACGCGCTCAACGGGATTTCTTTCTCCGCGTCTTCGGGCGACTTCCTCGGCGTGATGGGTCACACCGGAGCGGGAAAGAGCACCATCCTCAAGCTCGTTGAGCGCTTCTACGAGCCCCAGCAAGGCAGGGTACTGGTAAACGGTATAGACATCAACGACTACGCGATAGAATCGGTCCGAGATAGAGTCGGCTTCGTCTCGCAGGATCCCTTCATGTTCTTCGGTACCGTTCGCGACAACGTCGCCTATGCCCGTGAGACCTCAGACGAGCAGGTCCAACAGGCCCTCGAGACAGCTGGCGCTTGGGAGTTCGTGTCCGAGATGCCCGATGGCCTGGACACCATGGTGGGCGATAGGGGAGTAATGCTCTCTGGCGGGCAGCGCGCCCGAATCAGCCTCTCTCGAGCCCTTCTAAATGACCCGGATCTGCTAATCCTAGATGAGGCCAGCGCCGCTCTCGACTCCGAGACCGAGAAGCGCATCCAGCAGTCTCTGTTCGGCGGCTCCAACGGACACGAGCAGAGGATCACCATCGCAGTGGCCCACCGCCTCGCTACGATTCGCAACGCGGACGAGATCGTCGCCATGGTCGATGGAGCGATTGTCGAGCGTGGAACTCACAATGAACTTCTGGACAACGACAATGTCTACGCCTCCCAATGGTCAATCCAAACCGGTGAGCTGAGCGTGGCCGAAGTCTGAATCTAGCCTCTGGCCCTATCGTCAATCTGGAAGCCAGGACGACCAGTAACTATCCTCCACCGACCCTGCAGGATGCCCAATCCGTAGTTCCAATGCAGCATGTAGGTCACTAGGGAAGAGAGGAACACGGTCAAGGGAGCTCGATTCGGAGAACTCCCACTAGCCGCCCCGAACCACGCGATTAGGTTGTACACGATAGCGAGCGTCGGGAGCTGGTGGACAGCCACCCTCTCCGGGCCCATTGGCACGGCTTCCGTAGAGATGTTCCAGAACTCAGGCCACGCCAGACCACCGTTCAGAGCACCCCAGACGAACAGGGAGAAGGAGAGGAGGACCAAGGGGGGGAATGCGGCAACGAGCATATGGCTCCAGCCCCAGAGCCTTGGGTACTCTATGCTGGCAAGAGTCCTGACCAATCCGTAATTGCGAATCTGCTTCTTTACACGGCCGAGATTGCGCCGTCTGTGCCACATAACCGCACTTCCATCGGACCATAGCCTGTGACCCGCCATCCTAATCCTATGGTCCAGCATCACGTCCTCCGCGCCAATCGCACCCGAATCGAACCCACCGACTTCCGCAAGCACAGACCTCCTGTATGCGGAGTTCACGCCAGGAAGCTGCTCAACCTCCTCGAGACTATCCTTAGCCTGCCTGCCGTAGTTGGTACCTGCAGTGAAGACGCGATTGCAAAAGGAGACGTCAATCACTCGCTGCCACAGCGTAGACGACTCTAGGGGCGCGAAGTTCGGCCCCCCCACACCTGCTACCTCGGGCCGATCGAACCACCTTACTAGATTGGCAACCCAGTCATCGGGGACGATCACGTCGTCATCGGTGAACAGAACGATATCGGACTCAGTGGCTTCTATCGCGACGTTGCAGGCATCCGCTCTGGTTCGCGAACCCATGTCATCCAAGTAGCGCACACCTCTGGACTCTGCGACTTCGCGACCCGGGTCGTCGGCCGGCCCTACAACTAGGACGTCGACCTCAGGATGGGTCTGGTTGGATAGTCCGTCCAGCGCTACTCCCAGCTCAACGGCATTACGGATGGTTGGGACGATGACGCAGACGCTAGCAACCATCTCAGTTTTGCCTGAGGGGCCTCATTGATGAGTTCACGGGTCATTCATCACTCTTGGTGCTAGGAAGTAGGTCCATTTCGCACCGCCTTCATTGCTCATCCAAGTGAGTCTGAGTGGGTACTTGTCCTGGAACTCGAGAGTGACCTCGTTCGTCAGTCCACCCGCGAGTTTCCTTGTGAGCGGGTCGAGGAACTGCAGGGAGTAGGTCGAGTGCGTGGGGGAGGCGCAGGACAATTCGCTCAATTCTCCAGATTCGAAGCGGACGTTCACGCCCTCACCTGCCTCCACAGTGACTGACACCGTCATCTGGTTTTTGTCCATGCTCAGATCTACCAGCTCGCCTACGAACTTCGCAGCACGAAGCGCTCTTGAGAGCTTCTCGGAGTCGATGGTAGCCTTAGATTGAAAGTCCAATTGGGGGAGGTTGGGATTGTCCATGGTGCTCGTATCAACGCCTCTAAGAATTCGGTGGACCTCTCCCACCCTGACGTTGATTGCTCCAACTGCCTCGTCGTAATCCATCTCCACAAGGTCGCTCGGCCCAGCGAGGGTGAGGAGGTCCCTCATCTTGCCTAGTTCGAGCCCAATCTCGACTGGCTCTACCTCGTACATCTCGAAGCACTCGTCGGCGATAGTAGCGGATAGGAGGGCAACGTGGGAACCATCGACCACACTGACGCCCAATCCCTTCTCGCCCCAGACGAGCTTCGCCTCGTCAGTGAGCACGGAGAGAATGTCGACGATCTCCCTCATCAGCTGCTGTTTAGCGGTTATCCTCAGCATCCGCACACGCCCTCTCATCCTTTTCATGATAGAAGGCTCTTGATGCTTCTTGGTGAGCCACATCGGTGAGATTACTGGTACTCTCGCCACCTGTGGCCACAGGTCTCGCATGTGCAAATTTTGGTCTCAGGTTCGTCCGATGCCCTAGTCTGACGAAGCTCGACGAAGGTCCTGTTGCCATCGCATTTGGGGCAGATGTAGTCGCCGACCCTAAGCGTGCCTCTGGGCCCTTCCTCCTCAACCACCTCAGTCAAGTGTTTGAGGGACTTGGAGTCAGTGGTCGCCCTCGTCTTGGAGAGATCGATGGTCTTACCGGTCATCGGGTCAGTGAATTCAGAGCCCTTCCCATCCGTCCCTGACAAGGGCCCCTCATATCCGCATTTGTAGTCTGGGCACTTCACCCAACCATTGGAATCGGGGTAGGATAGAGAACCACACTCGGGACAGAACATGCTCTCACGCACCATTACCGCAGAAACGCGAACCAAGCATCGCTGACCCGACTGACTCTTCAACCATTCGTTTGAACGCTTTTCGATGCCTTCCGCACCGTTCAAGCGGAAATGCGTCTTGGGTGACATGTGAAAATCCACTATGATTGGAGGTTGGCACGTGTCCTCGACGAAGACGGAAACGTGCTGGACGAAGTATATTGGGACGGCCACAGAACACTTTCCGCCCTCGCCGATCGGCTCGCTCAACTCCAAGCAGGCAGGCTCGTCTCAGAGATGAGGACCCTCCTCGAGCGCTTCCCCGAGGCGACACCAGATTCTCTCGGCGCTATCTCCGATCCCGGTTGGCCTGAACTCGACGAGGAGGCGAGAAGCCTCCTCCAAGGAGCTACCACGATGCTGGCAAAGAGGGGCGTGGCGGATGCAGCAGGCGACGTCGACAGACGCTTAGACATGCTAGTCTCCGCTACCGTAGAGCTGAGGTCGGCCTGGACTACGAACGAGGCGCGCTGCGTCGAGTGGGCGGGACTGTTCATCACCGAGGCAGACTTGGACGGCCAGAGGGCCCAGATTCCCCCAGCGATAGCAGACGCTTCGAAGATTGCAGATGCAGCCGAGGCCCTCGGCGTCGCCCCTCCCGTTCACGCGCCAACGGAAATAGAGTGGGGGGCGCTCAAGAGCCACGCTTGTGGCGTCGTCGCATCAACCCAGAGGCTGCAAGAGCACGAGGACGCAATCCGAGAGATTGCCTCCAGCCACATACCATCGCTCAGCGCGCTCATCGGCCCGCTCGGCGCAGCCAAGCTCGTGGTCCTCGCAGGTGGCAGGGAGCGCCTGTCTAGGATGCCCTCGGGCTCCCTGCAGGTTCTCGGCGCCCATGCGGCTATGGCAGCTCACAGAAGGGGAGCCCCTCCTCCAAAGCACGGAGCAGTTCTGTTCTCCATGCCCCAGGTTAGCCGCTCCCCCAGATGGGTTCGCGGCAAGATCGCCCGCTTCCTTGCCGGCAAGGCGAGCATCGCTGTCCGAGTCGATCACTTCGATGGCGTGCCGTGGAGTCAGGAGCAGGTCGACGAGATCAACAGACGGGTCGATGCCATCAAGGCGAAGTTCCCCAAACCGCCGAAGAGAGGGTGATCCCCTGTCCAATAGTCCGGTCCCGCTCGGTTGGGGTACGAGGAGGGAGGGCAGGAGCCTGTGGTCGCGGAACGCCGTGAGGGGCGTATCGGTCAGGGGCGAGCGTCGAAAGAGGGACGGGCGGATCGAGTGGAGGAAGTGGGACCCAACCAAGTCGAAGGTCGCCGCAGCCCTTCAGAGGACCGGGGGCGAGCCCTCAGAACTGCTCCCCCAGCCCGGCTCCACCTGCCTCTACCTCGGAGCCTCTAGCGGCGGGACTGTCAGCCACATCCACGACATCGTCTGCGGAGCGGACAACCACCACGGCGGGCAGGTCGTCGCAGTGGAGATATCCCCTAGGATGATGAGGGATCTAGCGACCTTGGCCGAACGCAGGAGCGGCCTGGTCCCAGTGCTGGGCGATGCCCGACGCCCCGAGGCAGTCGCCCCCTTCATCAGGGGCAGGGCCGACTGGATTCACCAGGATCTCAGCATCGCCGACCAGGCCGAGACCTTCGTCAGGATGGCAGCTTCCTTCCTCAGGCCGGGCGGCGTGGGCCTGCTAAGCCTGAAGGCCGCCAGCGAGCGGGCATCGGACGGCGATGACGACTCCCGCTTCGCCAAGGCTGAACGCATTCTGGGAGAGTCAGAGCTCGAGGTAGTCGAGAGGATAGACCTCGCAGGACTGGAGGAGCAGCACGTGGTCTTCAGATGCTGCCTAGGCGCCTTCTGACCACATTGCCAGGCCAACGAAGCCGAATACTACCACGTATAGCAATATGATCAGTACCCAAATGACTATTGTAACCCATCCGACTATCTGTGCCGCTTTGGCAACGCCTGCGTCTGGGTGCGTCGGGTATTGCTTCGTTATCTCGAGGGCACCGTTCGCGAGAATGAGTCCGGGTATCGCGGTGCAAAGCCCGCACATCACCAGTCCCACAATGGATAGGATCAGCGCCACTGTGGCGTTGGTCGTGGGCATCTCGCCTGGGCGGAACTGGCCGGCTTGGACGTATATCTGCTCGGGCGCAGCTCCCTCTGAGACGTTGGGGCTACCGTCTAGCACGATGGTGTCCGGTGCTTCCGAATCCTGCTCCACGATATTCCGGCGGTTTTCATTGAAGATTAACCCTACGATGACCTATTACGATTGGATTCCCAAGGGTAATGGCCCTGCTCGCTACCTCGTGAGCCATGCCTGAGTTGCCCGAGGTCGAGACGGTCCGCCGTGGTCTCGAGCATCACCTCGCAGGTCGGAGGATTAGAGAGGTGGAACTTCGCAGGGAAGACCTCAGATTCCCATTCCCGGAGGGATTCGATGGAATGCTCCAAGGAAGGCTGGTCGAGCGGGTGGACCGGCGTGCCAAGTACCTCCTGATCAGGCTCGAGGGAGGACTCACATGGCTCTGCCACTTGGGGATGAGCGGCCGATGGACCCTGCTCGGGGACGATATCGAGAGCAGGCCAGGGAGGTTCGCCAACGGGGCATCGGTGGGAAGCGGCGAGGGCCCCCACGACTGGGTCGTCATTCACCTTGGGAACGGAAGCAGGGCTGTCTACTCCGACCATCGTCGATTCGGGATAATGGATTGCTTCCCCACGGACCAGCAGGATAGCCACAAGCTGCTCGCAAGCCTCGGACCCGAACCGACCCCCAATCACCTGACCCCAATGGAACTGGCAGAGGGACTCAGGGGCCGAAGGACCCCTATCAAGTCCGCTCTGCTGGACCAGAAGACAGTAGCGGGACTAGGCAACATCTACGTCTGCGAGATCCTTCATCGCGCAGGGATCTCTCCTAGGAGATCTGCAGCCAGCGTGGCTGGCAGGTCGGAGGTGACTAGCAGGGTAGAGAGGATCACCGGTGCGACACACGACGTCATCACTGAGGCCATCGACGCCGGCGGCTCGACCCTGCGGGACTTCCGTGGCGTCGACGGGGTTGGCGCGTTGGGATACTTCACGCGCAGCTTTCTGGTCTATGGGAGGGAAGGCGAACCTTGTCTGAGAGAGGGCTGCTCGGG
>JAYZLU010000059.1:0-9006 GCA_036153975.1 Thermoplasmatota archaeon
CAGTTCTGGTGACAATGGCCATTGGTCGCTTCCATGGGTCATTCCCGGCTCCCTCGAGATTGGGAACCACACACTGTCCGCCGTTGCTCCGGCCCAGGGCTACCACAGACAGGGGAACGTGGAAACCGCCCTCACAATCGCCTACCACACCATAATCAGTGTTCAAGTAGAGGAATCTTCAGTCACTAGGGGTTCGGAATGGAACTTCTCGGGGCGCCTCTACGAGGGTGACACTGGTTACGAGATGGGGTTGGACGGTAGGGAGGTGAGCGTCCTTCTCGATTGGTCTGTCATCGGGGTTGTAACCACCGAGTTGGGCGGCTTGTTCAGCTACAGTCACAGTCTGGGATATTCCATTTACAGAGGGGGCCACAATGTGAGCTTCTCGTATGGGGGCGAGTTCCTCTATCTCGCCACTGAGACTAACTTGACCGCCTTCGCCCTCTCTGACATACTGATCGAGGTTCAACCCATCACCTCGAAAATCATTAGGGGCAACACCTCCCACCCGATTCTCATTCAAGGCTTCGTCAGGGAGATTGGTGGCGGCTCAAGCATTTTCGAGAACCTGACGATTAGCCTATCATGGGGCGAGAGCAACCTTCCCCTCCAAGGGGGGCCATGGGACAATCCAGGCACTCTGAATTTCCAGATGAGGGCAAAGGCTCCGGAGTTCTTGCCGCCCGGCAAGAATATCGTGACCATCAAGGTTGGATCTGATTCGTCGAGATTCCTCAACGGTGCCTCGAAGGACATCGAGATAATGGTGATGATCGAGGTGGACTTCACTTTGTCCAGCATAGAGATATCCACTGGACAGAGGGTGATACGGGGAACCGTCAATGCCACTGCCAGGGACACGGGTTCTCCCGTGGAGGGGCTTTCCATGACGGCCATGCTGATGAATGGGACTACTGCCCACTTCTCCATGTCCAGACTCACCGACGCAGACGGGGTCTTCGAGTACGAGTTCAAGTCACTCTCACCCCTGCCCCCTCTCTCGGACACCTCCTCATGGGGCAGGCTCAGTGTTATGCTGGACTCGGACTCGGACTTCATCGATGCCCGAAGTCTGGCCTATCTGCCCAGTGGCGGCATCCTAATCGAGTACGAGGAAGGCGCTCCCGACTCCCTCTTCGGCACGGCGATGCTAGGGGGCGTCTTCATTTTGGTAGTCGCTGCCGCGCTAGTCTCGGTTGTCGCGGTGCTATCCCGCCGTCGCAAGGCCGCAATCAAGGAACTCGCTGGTGTCTTCAGCTACACTGCGGATTTACTCGCCTCGGGAGATGAATTCAGGAAGGCCATTTTCAAGTGCTACGGGAGACTGTGTGATGTCCTGATGCGACGTGGCTTCCTCCGCAGGGACTTCGAGACGGTAAGGGAATTCGAAATTGCGATTCGAAACGCGTTGCCAATCAGCGAGGCTTCGCTGGTAGCGCTTGACCGGATATTCGAGGAGGCGCGGTACTCGAGCCATGTGCTCGGGGGTCTGCACAGGGAGAATGCCCAGATGGCCCTAGCTTCGGTTCTACAGGAGATAGAAGAAATGCAGGAGATTCCCCAAAGAAGCACCCCTCTCATCGAGGTCGAGGACTAGCCTGACTGGCTTGTCCTCATGGCCAGGACGCCATCTTCCCAGTTAGCTCCCATAATGGCCTCTCCCGGGGGAAGCCTGAACGTTCTGAGCATCCCGCCGAACCTCTCTGGTGAGATGAGGCGCACTATCTGCCCCCCTTCTTCCAAAAGCGTCTCGACGACCACTCCCCCTGGGAAGGAAGAGGGAAGGGGTATTCTGACCTCCGAGTCTGACCACTCCCCTCCGATCTCTGCTAGGAAATCCCCTATAGGAACCGCAGCCCTAGCGAGGGCCTTCGTGTCACCTGCCATGCTGGAAACCCCGTCTATAATCTCCTCATGGCGGTCTTGTACCTCGGAGAGGTGTGGCAGCCCCCCAAGGAACAACTCGTGCATCTGCTGTGCATCAACGTCTAATCCAATCTTGAAGGAATCCAAACCGACGCTCTCTTCCTCATCACCCTCGACCTCGACCTCGATTCTTGACCATGGCATGCTTACGCCCATGCATCGAACAGACCCGAATGAACCCATTGCTTATTTCATCTCGAAGAAGCGTTCAACGTGCTTGGAGGTCCTCAGTGGGTTGGTGGTCTGGCGAGTATGCATCGATTTGGGCATGCAATCACCGACTCTTCGCTCAAGAAACCTCTTCTCCAGAAGAACGACTATGGCCTTGTCCTCAGAATTACGAATCGGCCTACCAAGGGCCTGCAGCACACTGTTTACAGCTGGTTGCAAGCTCGCATACTTCCATGCTTTCGACCTGCCGAAGCGCCTAGTGTAGTACTCCAATAGGGCATCCTGCCTAGCGCTTGGTGGCGGAAGGGGAAGTCCCACACAAACAACTGCACTGAGGATGTTCTCAGAGTAGTCAATGCCCTCCGACAACTTCCCACTCAGAACTCCAAAGAGCACCGATTCCCTCCCCATTGCCCTCATTTCGTACAGCCTTGCTATGGTCCTCTCGACCTCCTTTTTGGACATACGCCTCCTTTCTATCCCATCCACCTTCCCGAAAGTGTAGACATCTTCGCAAATGCGATCCAACATTGCATAGCTGGGTGCGAAGACCGCCACGTTTCCCTTTGTCTTTTCCAGTACCGATTGTATGTGATCTCGAATCGAGGAGTAGCTAGCGTCCCTCTCCGTGAACTTGCTCGTAACGTCGCTTGCAATCAGGATCGGCCTGTTTTCAGGAGGGAATCCAGATTCGTATTCCTTGCAAGTAGACTTCTCTTCTGGGATCCCCAGAATATCAGAGTACATATTTGGGGGAAATAGCGTCCCTGACATGAGTATTGAACCTGCGCACTGCTCGAAAATTGGCCTCCCCACGACACTTGGGTCAAGCAAATGGCTAGTCACTCTCGGAATATCGCCGTTGAGTCTATCGAATACGAGTGCAAGGGCCGGGCTGTCCCTGTATCTTATGCAGATATCCAAAATTTCTGCCAGTCTGATGCAGTCATTCTGTTCGTCTTCTTCAATGGAGTCATCCTCATCGATTACCACAGAGAGCAATCTTCTATTCATCCTCCTAATTTGACTAATCCCATCCTCTAATTCATCCCCTTCTACTCCATCGATGGCACTCGCGATGGCATCAAGGAACTCACTGGTTTCCACTCTCAGATCATCTCTCTGAGAGGACTCAATCTCAGTTTTTTTTCCTTCAAACCAATTGTTCAATCCGGAATCATCTTTCAGTGCTCTGACTTGCTTCTCCAGCAGAATCGCTTCGTCCAGACTCTTCGAATCCGACAGTTCAAGCTGCTTGGCGGTATTCTCCAGATTTTCCTTGTGTTCGTTAATGTCATCGAGGGCTCTTTGAAACACATTCTTGGTCACTCGTCTCTCCAACCCACTCCTAATTCTGTCAGGTAGATTATGCGCTTCATCGACAATTAGAATTGTGTTTTCGAGACTGACACCCATTATCGGTAGTGAATTCTTCATAACTCCCTCGATGAAGACGTGGTTGTAGTCGCAGACGAGAATGTGCGCATCCCGAACAGACGATCTAGCTGTTGCCCAAGCACAAATCCTTCTTGCTCGACCCTCCTTAATCACTCGGTCAACGTGCCTAGGTTCCTCTAGAATGAATTCCTCCAAGTCTACCCTTCGGGCTCTCCTAGCAGACTCTACAACGCCCTCCTCACAGGAGCACTGACCTGTCGATTTGTCGATGACTTCGCACATCCCCTCTCTACCTATTATGTCCACAAGTCTAATTCTGGGGATTCCTGATGGAAGCTTGGAGTTGATTTGCCTCACCGTATCGACAACGATTCTGTGCTGCGATTGCCTGCCCGTCATGAACAGGATCTTCGGCACCTTTGGGTTGGCGTTGTAGAAGTTTACGACTTCGAATACAGAGGCAAGTGCGGCAGCGGTCTTACCGATTCCTGTCGGGGCTGCCGCCAAAAGAAAACCCCCTTCCCTGAGTGCAATAATCCCGTCAGAGACCATCTCTTTCTGTGAATCTCTGATCTGTTCATGGGCGAAGAATAGACGCGCCTCGACCTCGCTCCCGACAGACATGGAGACTCCCCTGCAAATAGAACGACCAAGAAGATTGGCGTCATCTCACTACGATGGCCTCGGAGTCCCTACTGTCTAGGACGACCTTCAATGGCAAGTCTAGCCTCACGTGCCGTAACCCACCCTCGTCCCTCGCGGCTTCAATGGCGTCGAGCCACTCCCAATCGATGAGGTCGCCCTCGAGTATTGTAAGGTAGCCGATGTTGAAGGTCACGATGTTCTGAAAAAAGTGGGTACCCTGTGAGGGCTCCACGTGAATGTCAGCCATAGGCACCTCCACAATGGTCTTGGCCCCCATAATCTGGTCCCATTGGACGGGTATTCCCAACGATGGGTCGGACGAGCCCCAGCGCCCCGGGCCGATTAGAATGTACGGCCGATCCTCGGATCGAAGCCCGGCGTCGATCTCTTCGATTAGCGGTATGAGATTGATCGTCTTCATCCTGTTCATTCGCGCAGGGTGAACGTACACGACGTCCCTGATATTTTCTATTACACCGTTTCCAAGGGACTTGCTGCTGATGCAGACGGCCTTCTCCCTGTCGACCTCGTTTAGGTCAATGTCGATGTCAACAGATTCGTCCATCAGCGGTCTGACTTGGAGAATTGCGAACTTCTGTCTTCCGTTTTCGGGGTCGATGGAAAGGGCGAATTCCAGCTCGACGGGCGAACCTAGGTAGTTCTCGCACGTAGTGAGAACGTGGTGTAGAATCTGAGGAAGTGGGAATCGCTGGTGCTTGAGGATGGGGGCGAAGGTGACGAGCCTCGGCCCTCCCTCGACCTTGATTGAGTCGACTATCCTGTCATCAGCCGTGATGTAAGTGGAGCCTACCAGGGAGAGCCTTCCGTCCTCCTCTGCCGTTGATAGCCCCAGATGCAGCAGGTTCCCCCCCTCTGATACGTGCACTGCCCCAGATTCTTGGTTCATCGGGATGGCGAAGAAGTGACTCTGAGAGGTATCGATGACCGACTGGGTGCTGTAGAACTGGTGAAGCCTCTTGGGCTGTCCGGGACTGAACCTCAGGCACTTCCCTCCAGAGGAGACCTGCCTGCCAAGACCGATGCAAACGGCGGCCAATCCGTCCTCCATCCTCAGAGGATCGACAGGGTAGTGGTTGCGGCTCCTTGCCGATCCTGAGATATCGGGGTAGTAACGACCCGAAACCTCCCTCCCGATAACCTCCTGAATCACCACCGCCATCCGTTCGTCCTCGATGGTGTTGGCAGTGGCTGTGACGTATGCCTTGGCACCCCTGTGGAAGATTGATGCGTATACCAACTTAATCGCCTCAAGCAGTCGTCTGAGCCTGACCTCGAGGTCAGAGTGGTCGTTCGCGAGCATGTACGTGGCGTACACCCCTGCGAACGGTTGGTGACTGGAGTCCTCGAGCAAGCTCGATGAGCGCACGGCTATCGGCCACTCCGTGTTCTCCAGCACGTCCCTGATTTCAGAGACCTCATCATCTTCAAATTCACCACCTAGGAATGCCCGATTCACCTCGTCGTCGGACCTGTCCTCGTGGGCGAATCTGGTCAGTTCGTTCCTAGAGATGAAGTCACCGAAGACCCCAGTGGCTATGACGACGGAGTTCGGAACGATGAACTCGACGTCAGGGAAGTCACCACCTAGGCCCAACTCCCCCATCCTCGTGTAGAAGAATGCGAGACCACGACCCTTTCCACCGAGGCTGCCCCGGCCAATTCTCTGGAACCCTGCCTCGATAGAACCAGATTCGTGGTCCCTGATCGTGAGTTTCCTTACATTGGTAATGTACGCTCTAATCGACCCAACGATATACTTCCTCACTCCTTCCGTGTCATCGAAATCCTCCAACCTCATTGGCCTCATGGATGCTGCGAGCGAGAATTCCGTTCTGGCCCTGAGCCAGTGGGAGAACTCGTTCCTCGTAGCATGGAACTCTATGGACTCGACTGCCACCTCTTCTACCTTCTCGACAAACTGCTCGAGGTTAGATGCCCTGGCGATCTCCACCCCATCCGGCATCCTGAAGATGAATTCACCAAAGTTCATCTCCTCGAGCATGAACTCCTCGATTCCTTGGTACAACATCGGGTCCTCCTTGTGGAGGAACCGAACCCCGAGTCCCTCGGCAGCTTCCTTCAGCTCGAGGTTCTTTGATTGCAGTAGGATTGGCAGATACCTGTGGCCGCCCTGGGCATGTCGAACCAGCTCAAGACCAGCCGTGTCCCGCTCTCCGCCTTGGTTGGGGAATCTACCATCAGTGAAGACACCGATGATGTTCCTAGAGTACTTGTCGATGATGCCCTTGGCCGTCTCCATGTCAGAGGCGAGTAGGATTTTCGCCCGGGCCCTCAGCCTCAGGAGCTTCTCGTGGAGGTTCCCACCCTCTCCCATTAGCCTCGTCGTCTGTCGCACCAACTGAGTGTAGAGGAGTGGTAGGTAGGCAGAGTAGAACCTCCTGCTATCCTCGACCAGCAGAATAACCTGCACATCTCCGTCCCTAACGTCGTTCTCCACGTTCCGCTCATCCTCTATCAACTTGCAAATCGAAAGTAGAATCCTACTATCACCCCCCCAAACGAATATCCTGTCAATCCCATCACCCGTTCTAAGTGTAGCCAACTCCCTCGTGTTATGACTCAGCATTACCACCGGCATTCCCTCGTGACGGCTTTTCACAAGCCTCGCAAAGGCATAGGCATCCATCGTTCCCACCTTTGTCATGGTAATCACTAGGTCGAAGTTGCGAGAGGCAAGTAGGTCCAAGGCATCATTGGCATCGGGGCTGTGGATAATCCTAGGGGCCTGGGATAGGTTCAGCACTGAGTACTCTTCTTGCAGAATCTCCGCGAGATAACCGGATTCTTCCAGCAGATAGCGATCGAACTGACTGGCCACGAGGAGGACATCCCTGACACGGAAGGGAGTCAGTCGCTCGAACCGGCTCCAGTCCGTGATGCCCCCGTCCATAGAATCAGAACTCGGTTAGCGGCATTGCATTTCAGAGGACCGGAGGGTGTGCCCCGCACGAGCGTGCGGGACGGTGTGTGTGTTGAGTGCGCTCAGTTCCGCTCTTGTCTCCGGAGGGCCCTAGGTGCCTGCCTTGAGCTATAGCCGACTGCATTCGAAAGCCGTGCACGAGCCCTGATGTTCCTGAGTCCGTTCGCAAAGCCCTTGGGTCGGCTTGATTTTTGGTTGGAGGGGCGGTTTTGCCGCCCCCCCGTGTTGTTTGTGTGCATCCCATCCTCGCTCAATCTCTCACCTCAGAGCATTCGAATCGTCATCAAATTGAGAACGCAGTTCATTCATGCGTCTCGCGAGGAGTTCCTCAAACACGGCCCCCTGCGCCAACTCCTTTCGGATGTGTTCACGAGCGGACTGTCGAAGCACGACCTCCGCTGACTCGCCCACGAGTTTGCAGTAGTCGCGAAGACTGACGGTCAACTCGGGACCGAGATCGACCTCGACCCTGTCCCCCTGTCCTGGTAGCGGGGATGCCAGAAGCCGGCGTACCGCCTCCCTGATTACATCCGACCTGTTCCTCATCCCATCGAATCCCACAAGTCTGTCTAGTTCCAGCAGGTGGTCCTCTGGAATCCTCAGCGAGACCATGGGACTGACGCCGGCCACTTCGAGTTCCTCCTGAGCCTTGAGATAGGATTGGGCACTTAACTGTATTGCATTTGAAATGCAATTGCATTACAATGAATTGTGCCTCCAACTTGATTCTTACGATGCTACTCCGCACGGAGCGATTCAAGGCACATGGCTCCCTGCAAGGTCCGCGGTGCTAAGATGAAGGTCATCAACGACGCTATCCATGGCCAGTTCAAGTTAGGGGGCGTTACACAGGATCTCCTTGGTACGCCTGAGTTGAACAAGCTCAGCCACATCAAGCAACTCGGACTCGCCCATCTGGTCTTTCCAGGGGCGCATCACACCAGGTTCGAGCATTCTCTGGGGGCTTCGCACGTAGCTGGTCTGATGGCAGAGTCCCTCGATCTGGACGCGCACGAGAAGACGACCGTTGAAGCTGCCGCAATGCTCCATGACGTGGGCCACGGACCCTACTCCCACACGCTTGAGCACATTCTTCTGGAGCGAGGCGGCATGGACCACATGTCGGTAACGGAGGGCATAATTCTAGGCGAGTTTGACGTGTTGGTGGAAGGTGAGGAGAGCTCGGTCAACAACAGGGAGGCAATTCCTGACATCCTCACTCGTCACGGGCTCGATCCATATCAAATCGCCTCGTTGATACGTGGTCCTGACGCATCTGGGACAGAGAGATCACTTTCCAGTTGGACAGAGGGCAAGGGCGATTTTTCCGGCAGCGACCATACCATGGCTCACCTAATCCATGGCCCCGTGGACTGCGACCAGTTGGATTACCTGCTGCGAGACTCGCACTTCACCGGTGTGAAGCATGGGATAGTGGACCACCACAGGCTCATCGAGTGTCTTCGGAGCCAAGGCGGGGACATCGTAGTCGAGGAAGGTGGCCTTTCCTCCCTAGAGGGCATGCTCGCTGCAAGGGGGTTGATGTACAGCGCAGTCTATTTCCACAGGGTCACGAGAGTGACTGAGGTTATGCTATCAAGAGCCGTAGAGAGAAGCGGCGAAGCCTTGCCCGAGCCACTCGACCTCCAACGTCGGGTCGATGCCGAGATTTGGGGCGCTCTGCACGACGCTGGGGGGTACGCTCGGGACATGATCAGGAGACTGAAGTATCGCAAGCTGTTCAAGGTCTGCTTGAGTCGTCGCATGCAAGAACTGACCGAGGATCAAGTCGATCGATTGGTGGCACTAGCCAATGACTCTGCCTCGAGGAGGGCTCTCGAAGACAAAATCGCTTACCGAGCGGGAGTGGAGCCAGGTTATGTCGCAATCGACGTCCCTAGCGT
>JAYZLU010000060.1:0-3771 GCA_036153975.1 Thermoplasmatota archaeon
CGACCAAGGAGTCGCGGATCAGGCCTTCTGGAATCACAGCACCCAGCTCCTATGGGAACTCATCTTCGACGATGCAGGGTACATCGGCCCCGGTGAGGAACTGATCCAGCCCTACAACGTTCAGAACTTCACCGGTTGGTCGGATATCATGGCGGGACTCAACTTTTCGAACTACACGAGGGACGTCATCATCGACTCGTCAATAATCGAGGCCCTCTACGTCACAGCCCCCGAGGTCATCCTCTCAGCTGAGGTCAAGCAGAACTCCACAGCCTTCACCGGAAGCACCTACGCACTCGACCTCCCCTCTACCTTTTTGGATCAGGACAGTGCATACGTCAACAACCTGACACAGGCCGTCCTGAACCAGTCCGGGGCTCTGTCTGCATGGGAAAAGGTGGCCGCTATACAGGAGTTCCTGACCAACGTAAACGACACTATCACATTCCTCAGGAACCATGATGGCTCTAAGAGGGTGGACGGACTAGGAACCGACAGCGACATCTCTCATTGGCTGCTCAACTCCTCTCACGAGGGAAGTTGCGACGAGTTCGCCTCCGTCTTCGCAGTAATGGTGAGACTGGCCGGCATCCCGGCAAGAAAGGTCACAGGATTCTCAGGAGGGACGTGGAACGGCGAGTCCTTCATGGTCTATGGCAAGGACTTCTCCCGCTGGGTGGAGGTTCACCTTCAGACCAATCAGAACCAAGGCGAGCTAGACCTCGGTTGGATTCCATTCGAAGCCTGCCCACCAATGTCTCTGGTCGAGGTCGTAAACGAGACTTGGGGCCCGAGTGCGATTGAGAGGGACATCTCCAAATCGGAGACAATCTGGGTGGAGGGCACTCTGCGGTTTGCCGACAACTCGACGTCCGCAGAGAACGTCACTCTGTTCATGTACCTCGTCGAGCCCGATGACGCTGACGACGTTCCGGGGCGCCCCGCTGTAGATGGGCACATCGTAGCGAACACCACAACCGACGAGAACGGCAGTTTCAACCTCACTGGGCTTCCCTCCGAGGTCATTCGTCCCGGCTACGGCTCTCTGGTAATCCAAACCCTGGAGCAAGGCTACGTAGGCACGCAAGGAGTCACCTTCCCATGGCTCATCAACGTCACCGATGAAGTGATACTGTCCCTTTCTGAACCGCCTCCGATAGAGGAGCCAATGCTGGGAATCGGGGTCAATACCACCGTGTTAGGCCAATTGTCTTGGTCCAGTAATCCGTCATTGGACCCGTCCCTCGTCGACGATCTCCAAGTAGTCCTCAACTACGTCACCGTGAGCGACGGGGAGGTCAACCTCACTAGTAGCGTCAGTGGAGGGGGGTACTATGAGTTCTCAGTCCCAATCGCCGAATCAGAGCCGCTGGGATTAATCAACGCCTCAATCAGCTTCCTAGGCTGGCACGAGGACGACCTGAACAACGCCACACCCCCCTCATACCACGCGCAGCCTAGTGCCATTTCCTTGATGTTCAACATCACCCTGTCCCCAAACCTGTCCGTCACGCTCGAGGCTCAGGGCTCCAACAACACCATTCTAGAAATCGACAACTCCATCTTCCTCAACGGCACTGTTCTGAGCAGGGGCGAGAACCCGTCCACGTTGAACGGCACGCTAATTCTGGAAATGAGGAGATTGGACATCGCCGGGCCATACACCACCCTGTCCACGTGGTACCTGAACGACACATCTTGGGCCCCCCCCTCATCCGGTGACTTCGCTATCAATTGGAGCTTCTCCGCAGCCGAAGTGCCCCTCCCGGCAGGGCCAGTGGAAGTAAGGATTCAGTTCGACGCCGAGGGTCTATTCGCCAATGACCAGATACAGTTCTCAGAGTACGGAATTAGGAGCTTCGTTGAGTTCAACTACACCTTGTCCCCCAAACCCCGTGGGATCCAAGCAGAGGTCGAAGTCATCCTCACCGATCACACCGGCAATTCCTTCGCCTCGTTTGAGGGGGCCTACAACCTCGACTTCGATGGGATTGACGCCTGGAACGAGACCGACCCCAGCTCACCGAGACTCGTCGTCGCGTGGTCGCCAGCTTGGAACATGGAGCCTGGCGACTATGATTGGTTCCTGAACTACTCCGGGTCAACTTGGTTGCAACCGGCTTCGTCCCAGGAGACGATACGCATTCGGGGCTTGGCGAATGCCAGCGCCTCCATCAACTTGGATTGGACTCCCAGAGGCGGCACAAACTGGGTCACTGGGTTCGCCGGGGACATGGCACTCAACTCGGTCGTCACCGGAAACAACTCCTCAGTTACCATGCAACTCGAGGTACCCTCCAGCCTGCCCCCGACTCCGTTTGGCCCCCCTCCGCCCGACATCTACATTCTTGCCACCGGGTGGTTGAATACCACGACCGGCGGCTACAACCTGCCTTTCGAGATGCCGAGTGGCGTCGCCTCGGGAGTCTACACGATCAGGATAAAGCTAGACTTCTCCGTCAGCCCTCCGTCCGGCGGGCACTACTACGGCGTCTCCGACGGCACCGCGATCCTAGCCGGAATTCAATCCGAGTTCGTAGTCACAACCGAACCCAAGGCAGTCATTCTGGTCGCAGGGGACTCTCTGGTCGTCAACGCCACTGTCACTGATGTGGAAGATGCTAGCAAGTCCATAGGGGACGTGGGGCTCGACCTCTACTTCGACTGGGGCGGACCCCTCCAGCAGGTACTCGACTCTGCCACCACGGATTCGGAGGGCGTGGCCGTGTTCAGCCCAATTATTCCCTCCTCGGTCGCGCCGGGCTTCTACGATATCAGAATTCATGCTCCTGATGACCTCTCTGACAACATAAGCGCGGAAAATGCAGGGCGTTGGATTGGCAACCATAGCATGGTCAACCTCACGGTCCAAGTCCCGAGCTTCGTTGAGATCAGTAGCATTCCAAACGAAGTCACAGCCCTTCAATACTTCACTATTGCAGGTACCGTTATCGACTCAGTGGATTCGAACAGGACCATTCAGGGACCAGTGGGACTTGAGGTCTTCTTCCTCGACCAAGCGGATGAGATTCTCATCGAGAACCACACGACAGACAGCAATGGCAGCTTCAACGTCTCCGTGCCCACGGACACGCTGGGTGATGGCGTGACCAGGGGAACGCGCACCGTCGTGGTGAGCGTCCTGAACGGGACAACCCCATTCTACCTGACCGGAACTGGTGATGCCTCGATACTCGTGAGGGGAATCCCCCAGTTAGTCGGCACGACGCCCTTCCTCAACACAGTCATCAACAGGGGGGAGACGGCTACTATCACTTCCCGCCTCGTCGAGTTCAGCGACAATGACGAAGGCTTGTCTGGATACTCAGTATTAGCTAAGTTCCATGACACTTGGCTAGAGCAGGAAATCACTTCCGGGGACGGCAGCATAGCCTTCGAGTTCGACATTCCGCACAACCACCCTTTGGGTGTTGTCAACGTCACTCTGTTCTTCAATGGCTCAGAGGACCTACACGCAACCATCAGGACAATCAGCACAATTACGGTCAGATCGTCTGCTAACATGGCAATCAATCCGATAATCGACAACCCACTCGCAGGCGAGTTCTTCAACGTCACGGGATCCTTGGTTTCGAGCAATGGGAGCGCTCTCACAGACAGGTCTGGCAACCTGCTCAATCCCACTCTGACGTTCTCTATCGACGGCGAGTCAGATACCTTCACGGTCTCCCAGCTCACCTTTGAGCCGGATGGAAACTGGAACGCGCTTCTCAGGTTGGACCTCTCGTTCCCCCGTGGTTCGCATGGCAT
>JAYZLU010000061.1:0-9631 GCA_036153975.1 Thermoplasmatota archaeon
GATCGACTCGAGATTTACCACGGCACCGTACGACTTTGAGTTCGAAGTCGGAATCGAGCGTTTCTACTTTGACACCTCATCCGCAGGTTTCGATTTGATAACCATTCTGACTTTGGGCATTTTCGATACCGGAACGGAGGATATCATCGAATCTGGCATCGCATTCGCGGCAATATCGTCACCATATGCCCTGAGATTGGAAAACTCCGGCCAGTCCGACTGCCCGAATCGCTACAACTCTTCCGAGCTCCATTCCAAACCTTCGATCGAGATATCATGCGGTGTGTCTGCAGGATTCGGCTACCTGCACTTTTCACCACCTAACGAGAATGGGAACAGGGAAATCTGGGAACTTGCCTACATAGAGGCTAGGTTCCATCCACACCGCGATTCGATCGTAATCCCAAACTCGGCCGAGGTCGTCATCCGAACCGACAGCGTGCTCCCTACCTCGACGGGCATGGAGGGCGAGCGCAGCCTCACCACAATCGAGTACTGGGCTGATGAGAGGGCTGACATGCATATCCACTTCCATGAGAACAGATCGAACCTACCCCCATCAGAGTCAGACGGGAACTTTGGCAACGTCACCGACTCAAAGGGTTGGTTCCGAGGCATGCCGGCAGGCTCGTTGTCCGATAACGAGATTAGGAGGATCTTCAGAATGCTCGGCTCAGCAGACAGCCCCGAACTGCCCGGGGGTCTACCTGAGAAGCTCGGTCTGATCATAGGCATCAAGAACTTCACGAGGGACACGAGTCAGAACGTCGACGACCCCACCCTACCCATCAATCCAGCATACCCCCCCAATAGCCTAGTCGTCTTGCGCACAGTGCAGCCTCTAGAGTCAGTGGATTACACGTCTTGGTTTACCAGGGGTGGACTGGAGGAGGACCACAGGAGAATAAAAATCACTGCTAGTTCCATACCGACTGCAATTGCCGTGTTCGGCTCATTCGGCCTAGGGGGATCAGGAGACACCGACACCTCACTCGATTCTGCGGAAAACCTCGATTTCTTTTCCAAGATCATGGACTCAGTCATCTTAAACATAGTCGATTTGTTCCTCGACGTTGGAAACGTGCTCAATGAAATCCCCTCTTCGATGGTCGAGGTGATCGGTGGAGGGATGGGTGGTGGAGACGGACTTGACGGCAGATCCTTCCACCTCTTGCTCACAGACAGCTGGAGAGAAAGCAGATCCCTTTCTCCCATCCAATCGTTAAGTATGCAGATAGGGTCCTCCAAACACCCAATTGTACCAGGCGATCATGTCATTCTTGCCCAAGATCGCGGTCTGAGCATCATACAAACCGACCACGGTCCCGTAGACCCACTGGTACCAGTCGCCGCTAGCATCCGATTAAGCAACCTTCAGGCCTTCTCCTTTGTAGATTCAGATAACTCTGACGAGCAATCAATCAGTCTTGATACCCAGTCGAACGAGTCTCTGTCTGTAACCTTCATCAATCACGATACCGGTCAAATTAACGGATCGTCCTACCAATCAATCATGCTATCAGACCTCCCTGACAACATCTCAGTCAGAATCACCCCAAATGGGATGGAGTATAGCGCTTCTACCCCAATCGCCTCAATAGTATACACCGGGATGGATGGGAAGCAAAGTCAAGCAGCGAGAATCTCGGGATTCCCAGCTGCGTTCACAACCACCTCAGGGAATGCCTTCTCCTGGTCCTCCCCGTCTGAAATCACTGAGATTGAGGTCCAGTTGAGCAATTCATCATCACCACTGTCGATGTCAGGAGACCACTTCCTATTCCATCACGACCCTTCTACCGATGCCTCCACTCTCTCTTCGAGGATATCCGGTCTAAGTGAAGTCGGTTGGATTCCGCCCCAGGTAGAGGGGGCCTCTGGCTCAGCCGGTATGGGCAGTGCCTATGCGACCTTCGGGACCTCGAACCCGTTTATGATAAACGTTGGAAACGCTCCTACTAGCGAAAGGTCGCCCCTAACGGTCCTCGCTGAGATTGATCCCCTCCCGTCGACGGTGTCACTGCAGATTCCCACCGGCTCACAGTCTGGGCCATCGTTGGTAATCCCGCAGTTGAATTCCTCGAGCGGCCTGTCGGGAATAGCCTTCTTCATCGGCGGCTTTGCCGACCTAGGACGTTCGGTCAACAGCGTTCTCGCAGGCATAACCACTGACATATCGACCGGATCGGTTTCGGGGGAGGACGGATTCTCATTCGGACTCGGAATGGAGGCTGACACCGAGTTCAACTTGGTGGTGGATTCTTCGATGGGAGAGCATGCGGTTGAAGGCCCAGATTGGGTTCATGGGATGTCCCTAAACTCCGCTCCTTCGGGAATAGCCGATGGATTCCACTTCAGGACTTGGATACCCAATCTACCCCCCACCATTGACATGTCAATCTCGAGAACGGCTACAACTAACGGCCAGAGCTGGGCTGTCAGCCTCGGCCTCGAAGGATGGAAACCACAGCATTCCGAGTTCATCTTCGTTTACAAGGACATCAACGGGCAGGACCTCTTCGTCACTCTCGAAGGCCTTGAGCCAGGCGTTTCGACCTCGCTCTTGCTCGACTCAGTCTTCAACATCGATACAGTAGGAGGAATCACCGAGGTCTCCACCTCTACGTTGTACGGGATGTCCACCAGACTCGATTGGTTCCACGCCCTGCTCATAGACAGGGAGGCGGGAAGTCGCACTGAGATGATGGTCCAGGACATCCCGGAGTCAGTCGAGATCCAAGCCAGCTTGGGCACGGCGCTCTCGATTGATATGACGGTTCCGGAGCAGTACAGGACCGACGGCTTCGGCGTAGGCTCGATCATGCTCCAACAGATGCAGTGGATGGATGGATCGTGGTGGCCGGCGACCATGTTCCTGACCGAAGTTCCTGGTTCGATGAATCTGACCACCGAACCGGACCTGAACTTCGACATCACCCAAAACATAGCCTTCCAAGGAATGCCAATCCTCGACTTCTCTGCCTCTCGTGAGGGCATGTCGTTGTACATCGAGGCGCTCGGCAGAGCAATCAACAACAGAGGCGACATCGTTCTGCTGGCCGAGGGCATGTCGGACAGGCTGGCCATCAAGCCCACTACATCGTATGGCCTGAACGTCAGGTCAGGAGGAGATGGCGTCGACAGGTTGTACATGCGCGCAACGAACGTCCCAACCATGCCACCGGTCGTTCTCGAAGAGATGGAGGCTCTAGGAGAGAATCTGAAGAGCGCGACGATTCATGTCAGGGAAATTATTGGGGCCTACAGCGTCATAGAGATCGAGGAGGTCCAGGGCGGGAGAATCATCGTTTCTGCGAGGGCTTCTGCGACTATCAACAACAGGGACTTCGACCTCAGAGGTGTCTTGCTCGATGCACAGACGACGGGTGGAGTGCCCTCTGGTACGACTCTCGGTGTCAACGGCCTGGCGTCCGACCTATCTCTGCTCAATATGGTTCCCGGTATCTCTGGAACCACAAGTCACATCATGGCTCCAGAGCCGCTTTCATCTAGCATTCTCACTTTGGTTGCGACGTTATGGGGTGATGGATGATGGGCCTGTTGGAGAAGGTGGGCGCCCAAACTGGCGAGGACCAGGACTCCGAGGCCGCACACGCCATTCTCGAGAAGATCGGGGCGCGTACCGCCGCGGTCATCACCCCAACTCGGGTGGTCTTCGCCTCGATCACTGCTTTCCTAATTCTCTCAGCCTCTTTGTTCGTCCTAATCTGGGTCGTCCCCTATGACAATGTCGATGTGGATGTCGCCTACATGCAGGCAGGTTCCGGCCATGTCGTACTCGCTGAATTGGACAACAAGGGTAGCAGGGCCCTAGCAGATGTCACCCTTACAATGAGGTTCCTAGATGCAGACGGGATTGAAAAAGGGCGTTCGGACTTCGCTATAGGCAAGCTCGCCGCCCACACCTCCATCGCTGGAGACGATCTGGAGATGATTGTCTCAGGCCAATCGGTATGGGAGCAATACACGATCGAGATCATCCTGAACTACCAATACTACGGTGGCGATGGCTCGGAGAGGTGGACTCACGAGGTTGGCGATTGGACTAGGGAGGTGTTCGTGGACGAGGCTCCGTTCAGGCTCTTCTAGTCCAGCCAACCAATCAATCACGCGGCGGGATTGCCGTGGAACCCATAGCCTCAAATTAAATCTGAATAGGGGAGTACTCAGATGAAAAAGCAAGTCTCGGTACTCATCCTAGCCCTGCTGCTCGCCTCTTACGCCCCGATAGCAAGCCATGACGCGGATATCGCCTCAGACATAGCAAGCCCCCTTGAGCCACAGGTCACTAGAATCGAGATCTCCCCGGATCCCAACAGCATCAGGAACCTCGGTGCCCCAACGATACTGTCTGGTTCCGAGGCCTCAAGGCCAATTAGAGCCGATTCTTCAATCGGGGTCTACACCGATTCGGGCCTCTTTCTGAGCACCGAACTTCCAGACCGGCTCAAGGCGCCTCGACCCGACCTCATGATTGTCCTCATTGACTCTGAGGTCGGTCTATGGGATGCTCGAACCGAGATTTCCGACTCGGCCGATGTGGCGATTCGATCGACGATTCCGCCCTCTGGCTTCCTCCTGCAGGGAACTGGGACGGAGCTAGAGCTCGTAAGCGGCCTGCCCATCGTTACTTCGAGCCACGAGGTGCCTGTCGCACTGCTTCTCCACAGCCTGCTATGGGACCGCGCTACCGATGCTTCCACAGAGGTCGAATTACTAGGCTGGAAGGATGCGGAACTCAACCGACTAGATACCCCTGGACTCGGACTGGGGGGATCATTGAACGACTTGGCACTCTTATCATTGGAAGAGCCTTGGTCCCCTGGGGTCGGCATCCACTTCGGATTGCTGTCGATATCCGAAGCCATAGGCATCGCCTTGCATCCGCAAACCGCGTTCCTCGCCCCCACTCCAACTCTCTCCACATTCAACGACGAAGCCCGGTCCCACATGGGTATCGACGTGGCGGAGACGACATTCATCACGGGACTGAACGGCAGCGGCCAGAGGATTGCCGTGGCGGACACCGGCATCGACCATGACCATGGGGACTTCGGCAATAGAATCGTGCAGCGAATCGACGTCTCGGGCGATGGTACGACAGCCGACACGAATGATGGACATGGTACCCACGTATCCTGCACGGTCCTTGGCTCAGGCTTCCGAACCAGCGCCTACGAGGGCGTGGCTCCAGAGGCGGAGCTCTACATGCAGGCCATGGAAGACGATGATACGGGCACTTTGGCAGGACCTGGAGTCTACACGCTGCTTGGCACCGCCTACAACTCGGGTGGAGCTAGGTTACACACAAACAGCTGGGGGGGCTTAGACTCCGGTGGCGACTACACCACGCAATCGGAGGATGCTGACGATCGTACTTCCACTTGGGACCAGTACTGGGCCTATCAGGGGATGACGGTTCTGTTCGCGGCGGGTAACGAGAGGGATGACGGCATCTCACCGCCTGGAACGGCGAAGAACGTGATTACCGTTGGTGCCCACGTCAATAGGTATGACTCGCCTGATGAGATGTACTACTGGAGCAGCAGAGGACCCACGGATGATGGCAGGATCAAGCCGGACCTAGTTGCCCCTGGGGACTATGTGAGATCCTGCAGGGCACAGGAGGCCGAGGACGCGCCCAACAATCTCAACAACCAGTGGTACGTGGAATACAGCGGAACTTCGATGTCGACGCCGGCTGCTGCCGGGGCCTCGGTAATAGTCAGGGAGTACCTGATGGAGATTGCCGAGAGACCGGCTCCTCAGGGAGCTCTGGTGAAGGCCATGCTCATCCTCGGTGCCGTGGACATGGGTACCCGCGACATCCCCAACGAAGACGAAGGATGGGGGAGGCTGAACCTCGTCAACACCTTGGTTCCCGATGGTGACATTGGGACGTATGTGGATGACAGATCACGTCTATCCAGCGGACAGCAGGCGCAGTACAACTTCGATGTCACCCGTGCTGGTGAGACTCTGAAGGTGGTACTCGCATGGTCGGACTATCCGGGGTCGACTTGGTCCAGCACCCAGTTGAGGAACGACTTGAACCTAGAGGTCACCTCTCCAGACGGGCAGGTCACATTCTTTGGCAATGACTTCAGCAACGGCAAGTCGACCACAGGGGGGGCCAAGGACAACAAAAACAACGTCGAGGTCGTCCTCATTGACTCCGCTGCCACAGGTGTCTGGAACGTCAAGGTCAAGGACTTCTCACATGGTGGAAGCAGGACCTACCAACCATTTGCGATAGCGGTCAGGGGGGTCAACGTCAACGACCTGATTCCTGACCCCGCAATAATTCCCAGCTCGTTCGAAATCTCCACGCCGATACCCCAGGTCGGAGAGGAGGCTCAGTTCTCGGTCTCCGTCGTCAACCAGGGCTCTGGCTCCTTCCCAGAAGTCCATGTCTCTGCTTATGTGAACAGCAATCACATCGGAACCAAGACCCTTGGGATGTCCCCTGGTGAGGACGCTCTTCTGGAATGGGACTGGACCCCTTCCTCCGCTGTCGACACAGAGATCAGGATAGAGATAGACCCCAACGACCAGTTAGAGGAACTCTCCGAGGACAACAACATCCTAGTGAGAATCGTGCCCGTCAGCGCACCCGGAATTCAGGCCTCGTCCGACTTACCTTGGAGGACGCTTGGCGATGCAACGGACACTACGACCACTTGGGCCATTGTGATGACCAACTTGGCTTTGTTCGAGACCAACGCCACCATTGACGCATCGGACCCCGTGAGGTCCAGGGACGAGGCCTCATTCGACTGGTTCAAGGCGTTTGACGCATTCAGCATCAACCTGGGACCAGCGGAGTCAACTACCGTCAATCTCACACTGGTTCACCCAGCCTCTCCAGAACCAGGCACCTACGTGATAATCGTTACCGCAACCGACGTGGAGTACGACATCGAGTCGCAGTTGGAGATTTTCTTCGACGTCCCTGTGCTAGCCCAACCCGATGTCACGCTTCCCGGGGAGTCGATCATAGCGGACTCCTTCGAGAACACCAACTTGGAGGTAGAGATACGGAACCAAGGAAACGGTGCCCAGACCTACGATGTCGAACTGGTCTCCCCAGCCGGATGGGATCTTGGCTTCGACGACATCGGACCGTTCCCAGGCTCCGCTGAGGGGTCCACTGGAACTCTAAGCAAGGAAGACTCTATTTCTGTGGGAATCAGCATCGAGCCGCCGGGGGTATTAATCGACGCAGGTGCGACTTTCAACGCCCAATTGGTAGTCAAATCGAGGGTCAGTTCTGAGGCGTGGACATATGACTTGCCCTTGGTCGTCGGTATCTACGATTCCATCCAGTTCACACCGGCTTCTGGTGGCACCGAGTCAGAGGTGGCCGCTGATGCCCTGCACGAGATAACCCTCCAGATAGCCAATCAGGGGAACCGTGAGTTGCTGCTGACAACGATAGACAGAGCGCTTCCTGGCGGATGGACGATTCCCGGTGGCTTGGACAACGCTTCCATACAGCGGGGCTCATCAACTGAATGGTCCTTTTCTATTCAGGGCAACGGATTGGCCTCAGGTGGTCTGGTGGAGATTCGGTTCCTAACGGACGACGGCTTCTCTGTCGATTGGAACAGGACGCTCCAAGTCATCTCCAGCGCCGTTCCGAGGATATCCTTCTACGAGGTCTCATTCACCAACGGCTCATCGTCCGACACCCCACTGGGGTCTGGAGCCCATCCTGTCGGGGCCCCGGGCTTCGACATGGCGTGGAAGGTCACCAATGACGGTTCGTCGAACTGGCAGCCAGATGCGAGCATGGAGCTACCTGGTGAAGATTGGTCCTCCACCTGCTCAGTCAACCCCTCAAAGATCACTCCCGGCCAAACAGCCACTGTGTGGTGCACCATAGTCATCCCAGTCTACGAGGAAGCGGGCTCCGAACCCGAGATCACCCTCGTCCTCTCGGACGGTGGAATCGAGTCAAGACACACCGTCTCCCTCCTGGTTGAGATTGTGAACGAGGTCAAGTGGACGCTCCAGAACATGAACGAGGCTCACGAGGGGTACTCTACGACTCTGTACTTCGAGTTGCAGAACACCGGCAACTCCGTAGTCTCAAATCGGCTTGTTACCGAAGGGCCCACTGGTTGGAACATTAGGATTCTAGATGGCATACTAGTCACATTGCAGCCGGGAGAGACGAGATCGGTGCAGATCTCCTTCATCCCAAATTCGGGATCTGATGGGGAGGTGGTGTTGATGCTCGCAGATGCCGAGCACGTTTCCGGCCATGGCATCAGCTTGCAAATCGACGTAATTCCGGATGACTTGGACGATGGGACACCGATTTGGGTCTTCGGACTCGCAATCCTCCTCATTGTGACGCTCGCCGGCGCCGCAGCCCTACTCTACCAGAAGTCTGGTGGCAACCTCAAAGGCCTACTGGATCGGATGCCTTCAGTCGGGAAGCAGCGGGAGTCGGCTGAGTATGATGCATACTCCACAGACGAAGACGAGGAGTGGTGGGATTCCGAGCAGGAAGACGAGCCAGAGGCCGAGCAGAGTGAACCGAACTTGGAACGCTTCTCGGAATACCCTGGCTGGCTGTGGGACCCGAGCAAACAGGAATGGGTGCCAGACCCAGATCACAAGGGAGAGTGAGCTCGACCTAACCAAAGACCTTGCAACACCTATGCAACACCTATCAGAACCGCGATAACTGGCGCACGCAGTGCCCGAAGCCCTTAGAGGGGCGATTGAGTCGGTCATTCGATGAGAAGGTCTGACTCAGCGACCATTTTCACCGCTCTCCTGCTCGTTTCACTGCTCGCGCCGACGGTGCTAGCTGCGGCTTCCTTGTTCTTGACATCGGACTCCTTGGCCAAGGAGGCCACCACGGACGACGCGGCCGAGTACACCATCACAATCACCAACGATGGCGATGAGGACCTCACTGTAACCATGAGCACTTCGCAGGACTCGGACTGCAACGGCTTCACCTCGTCAATCGAGAATGGAGGGACCCCATTCTCCCTGAACGAAGGCGATTCGGAGGACAGGACGCTAACGGTGAGCGTCAACGACCAAGCATCCGGAGAATGCGAGACTACGGTGACTGCTACTGGAGTTGCAGGAATAGAAACTGCCAACGAGGATATCAAGGTGACTACGTCTGCCGAAGGCGGCGGCCAGTACTCCGTCACGCTAACTTATTCCAATCCCAACAATGGCGTCATCAACTACGACGGAGAGGATGACGAGGCCGAGTGGATAGTCGACGTCGAGAACACCGGTGAGGCCGATGGCGATCAGACCATTCAGCTCAGCATGACCTCATCCAGCGACTGCGACTCGGACGGCCTCGATGCCAGTGTAGATCCGCAGCAAATGTCCCTGAGCGAGGGCGAGTCAGAGGAAGCCACCGTGACGGTGGCTCTGCCCGATGGAAGCTCCACCGATTCCGGAGAACACTGCTTCACCATAGAGGCGACCATGACCAGTGACCCAAACACGCTTGACCAGGCCAACGACAGCCTCCAACTGACCCTGAAGATCCCCGAGGTGAAGACCTGCGACTCCTCGTTGCAAACCTCCTCTCACACGCTGGACCCTGGAGAATCGGCAACCAATTCCT
>JAYZLU010000062.1:0-10498 GCA_036153975.1 Thermoplasmatota archaeon
ACTCCTCCTCCTCGATGCGCTCAACGTCCACGCCCCCTCCTCGGCACATCCTCTATTTGGTTGAATCTCGAAACCGCCTCCGAGGCCCACCTAGTAGCGTCATGGTCAATATGATAAACTCCTCAACGATGCGCCGTTCACCCAAAGGGTGAACACATGGCTAGGGACGAAGTTCTGAGATCCATTAAGGAGGCCGAGGAGAAGACCAGAGTCAAGTTGGAGAAGGCTCGCACGGACGCCTCGACCATCACAAGCAAAGCTCGTGCTAAGGAGGCCGACACCATCGCCTCCGGACTGCAAAACGCCGAGGCGGAGGCACAGTCCATGCTCAATGAGGCGAGAGAGGATGCGAGCAGGGAGGCTGACTCGGTCCGGACCGAGGGCGAAGCCGCCCTTGCAGCGATTCACGAGCACGGCGAGAAGAACCGCTCACCCGCAGTCGACGCGGTGCTCGAAGCGTTCCTCCAATCGTAGAAAACCAACAGAGTTGACTGATAGAATCGGAGTTGTGTGGATGGGGCAGCTGACTACCCAAGGGATGTCGCGCCTGACCGCTGCAGGCTCTCTCTCCAATGTCGATGAAGCGGTTCGCTCTCTTGCCGATTTGAAGGCGGTCCACCTCTTGGATTATCCAGGTGACGAGGAGGGCTTTGACTTAGGAAGTCCCGCCGATGAATCCGAGGAGATTGGCCGCGATCTCAACCGTTACCGTAGCGCCTCCTCACAACTCGATCTCAGCGGCCCGAAAAAACTGCTTGAGTCCGTGCCTATTCGTAGTCATCTGGGCGGGGAGCTGCCCTCTCGCATCGAGGTAATGCTCGGACACTTGGATCGGGCCGATGCCATCGACAGCGAACTCTCCAGCATGGAAGAAGAGGAGGAGGCTTTGGAATTGCTGCGGCCACTGGACCTTGCCCTCAGTCTGCTTTCAGGTTACGAGTCCCTGACCGTCTTCTTAGGCACCGTGAAGGATGTCACCCGAGCTGAGTCCTGTGCTCCTGGTGGCATTGTAATGATCGAGGGCGACAAGCCAACTGTGGTCGCAGTGTTCTGCGAGAACGGTTCCGCGAACGAAGTCCAGTCAGAGTTGGCAGAGGCAGGATTCTCCGCCATCTCGGTTCCTGATGGCGAGGGCTCGATAGTTACTCGTCAGGAAGTGCTCGCTGCGAGGCGCGACGAACTGCTGGAAGAGCGCTCTGCTCTACAGGGCGAGTTGGACAGTTGGGCCGAGGCCAATGGTGCGATCCTGCTGGGGGGAATCGAACTCCTGGAGAGGGACATGGCATTGGCACTTGGGCCAATTAGGGTCGCAGTCAGTGGTCACGCCTTCGTTATTGATGGATGGATAGAACGTTCTCGCTCAGAAGAGGTCGGTGCAGTTCTTTCTAAGACCTGCGAGGTCATCGACATCGAGCCGTTCAAGATAGCCCCTGGGGGCGGGGGGCACGCTCACCATGGATCCGAACTCAAACTGCCCCCGATCAAGTTCGCTGATCGAAGTGCGAGCAAGCCGATGGAGTTGCTCACCGATCTGATGGGGCGCCCTCGCTACGGCAAGGTAGACCCGACACTGTTCATGTTCTTCACCTACCCCCTGTTCTTCGGACTCATTCTTGGCGACATACTCTACGGTGCTGCCACGATATTATTCGGCTATTTCCTCTACAAGAGAATCGGGCATACCGAGACCGGCCTCCTTGCCTCCAAGTTCGTTGCCTACATAGGCATAGCCGCAGTGGTCTTCGGATACATCTACGGTGAGTTCGCCGGATTTGAAATTCTACCACACGGCCACTGCGACATAGAGGCAATTGTCGGCGCGAGCGCGTGTGAGGCTGCTCATGGGCACTGGCATTGGGAGGCATCGAGCGCTCCGGATTGGGCCATATGGCTCACAGCCCTGTACCCCTCCGGCGGAGAGATCTACTACGAGTGGTCATGGGATTTCGGTGGACTGGTTATCGCCTTCCCCCTCCATAGGGTGGTACCGAACTCAGCCGGTGGCAACCTACAGGATCTTCTCCTCCTGACAATCTACATGGGTGCGGTTCACGTTCTACTGGGCCTGATAATTGGATTCCGTGACGTCTGGCTCCACGGAGACAGCCATGGCAATGCTGGTCCAGTAGTCGCGTTTTTCGATCGCGGTTCGTGGATGACCCTCCTGATTGGCGGATACATCTTCGCCAAGGGCTTCCTAGGACTGAAAAGCTCCCCCGGCGACGAGACGCTCACGATGATGCAGAGCTACGGCGGCATACTCATCGTCATCGGCGTACTGATGCTCAGCTATGCCAGCTACAAGTACCATGGGATGCCCATTTTCATCGCCGCACTGCTCGGACCCATCGAGGGCATCGGCATGATGCCGACAATCATCTCCTATGTGCGGCTGTTCGCTGTGGGAGTTGCCGGTGTCAAGATAGCAGAGACTGGAAACGAAATGCTATACGGTCACATCGAAGATGGTCACGCAACTGGCATGCTAGGGGTGCTGGATGGTCTGGCACATAATCACGACATCTCTGGTGTGATGCTATTACTCCTGTTGCTACCTGTCATCGTTCCCTTCTTGATCAAATTCGGTAAGATTTCCCTGCCGGTCAACATTTCCTTCGGCAGGATGTTTCTAGGTGGCTTCCTTCTATCGGGATTACTTGGATTCGCTCTCGGCGCCGGTAACAATGTCTTCATGCTGATGATTCTCTTCTTCTCCTGGCTCGGAGTACAGATCTTCGCTTGGATACTGGGCCTTGTCAGTCCCAACATACACACTGCCCGACTCCACGTAGTCGAGTGGATGAAGCAGTTCTACGAGGCCGTCGGCGACAAGTTCGAGCCATTCGGGTTCACTGCCCGAGTTGTGGAGGTAGAGTAATTACATCAGATTCCAATGCTATGCATGGAGAAAGGAGAATGAAAGAATGAAGAATATGAAGTTGACGAGATTGAGTATGCGATTGTTGCTAGTGCTGTCAGGTTTGACTCTGATTGCTAGCGTGGTTACCGCACAGGGAACCACGCCGAGTGACGCCGGGTATGCCGAGAGTGACACCATGGCCAAGCTGGCCGCAGGCATTGCACTGGCGGGTTGCGGCATCGGAACTGGCCTAGGACAAGGCCAGATCGGTGCGGCAGCAGTCGGCTGGGTGGCTGAAGACGGCTCTAAGTTGGGGCTTGCAATGCTATTCACCGTGTTGCCTGAGACCATACTGATCTTCGGATTCCTTGCAATGTTCATACTGTGAATGTTCGGGATGAAGAACAGGATAAGGAGAACCACACATGACGTTAGATGCACTTGCAATTGAAATTGACAAGGCGGCGGATGAAGAGGCGAAAGCCATAACCGACGCTGCCAAGGCAAAGGCCGAGGACATCGTCGCAGAAGCCGAGCGCAAACTGAAGTCGCTACGCAGTGACATCATCTCCAAGGCTGAGAGGGAGTGCTCCCAAATCAAGACCGAAATGGTTGCTTCGGCTAGACAGGCCAATCAGAAGTCGATTCTCATTGCGCGCAGAGAAGAGCTAGATGCGACCAAAGTGTCAGTTAGGGAGATGGTCGGATCGGCCAATCTGAAGGGCCGTTCCGCCCTGCTCAAGTCACTCGTCACAGAAGCTAGGGGTGATGCGAAAGCAGAGAGTGCGCGTAGCAAGAAGGGCGACGCGAAGATGATTCTGAGGCCCGTGGGGGTCGATCGTCCAGCTCTGGAGAAGAGCAAGCCGAAGAAGGGCGAGGACGACTTTGAAGTCGGTGATGACATCGATGGTCTGGGTGGCTTCGTTCTTGAGGCGCCGGACGGCTCGGTAGTCCTCGACTACCGCTTCGATGCACTTTTGGAACAGTCTTGGACCAAAGCTCTCCCTGCGGTGACGTCGGCACTATTCGGGGAGAATTGAGGAAGGAGTGAGCGTGATGGCGACGGTAGCGACTGGGCAGTCCAATTGGGCCAACGCATCAGCGCGTGGCAAGGCTCGCAAGGCTGCGCTGATCGACGACACTCGCATGCGCCAGTTGCTTCAACAGTCCCCGGACTCAATGGCCGCCAGCATCGCCGAATTCGGCTATCGGGACGAACTCGACAAATATGCTGGTAGTCTAAGCGGCGTAGACCTAATCGAGGCCGCATTGAACCACAACATGGACCGGGACCTTAAGCAGGTGCTCGGTTTCTGCCAAGGGCACTTGAAGGGCCTGGTATCCATCTACACGGAGAGATTCACCTATCAGAAGCTGAAGGCCGCTCTCAGAGCGATTCACGGTGGCGTTTCGCCGGACGTCGTGGCTAGCCAGGTTCTGCCTGAGCAAAACGAAGCTAACCTCCAATGGCTGGAGTTGGTCAACAACACGGAAACGCTGCAGGACGCCGTTTCTGCGCTCGATGGAACGCAATTCGCACGCGCACTCGCCGACCTCGATGGGAACGACGACCTGATGGCTATCGAGGATGCGCTCGACCGCTACTACTACTCTGCTGCCACGAAGAAGCTGCGTGAAGGCACGACTCGCCATCCGATGCTTCTTCGCTACCTGAGGACGGAAATCGACCATAGAAACGTGGTTAACCTGTTTCGCATTCTCAGGCAAAAAATGCCAGCTGAGAAGCGTAGCGAGTTGATGATTCCCGGTGGCAGGGCGCTCACATCGACTTTACTGCGTCAAGCGGCGGAGGCGGAAAACGAGGAGGCGCTAATCGAAATTCTCAGACGCACCCCTGGATTCGACGACAGCGGCTTCGACGAGGCGCTGGCCGAGTCAAGAGAGGGGGGGACTCTCGACCCGATCGTGAATCTCCTAAACATTCAGAGACTGGAATTGCTGAATCGAATGAATATGCTCAATCCTCTGTCGGCGTTCCCTCTGATCTACTACATCGAAAGAAAGGTGCTAGAGGTGCGCAATCTACGCTTGCTCGTGCGCGGGAAGGCAGTAGGCCTTCGCAGCGATGTCATCGAATCACACCTAAGGCTGGGACTATGAGGGGGAACTAAGAGTGGAGATAGCAATTGTCGGCACCCCCGAATTCACCCTAGGTTTCCAACTCGCGGGTATCACACGCCTGCACAACCCAGGGAGCAAAGAGGAGACGGGTGACATCCTGCGATCGATGGTAGAGGAGGATGAAGTCGGCATCATCGTCATCGATGCGGCCGAACTCACAAGTCTGCCGGAGAAGTTGCGTCAGCGCCTGTCCGACAGCATTTCGCCCACAGTTCTGGGCATCGGGACCCAGGAGGATAACACCCTCCGAGAGTCCATTAAGTCGGCCCTAGGCGTCGACCTTTGGAAGTGATTCCTCAAGAGAAAAAAAAGGAAGTGAAAATATGAGTGAAGATAATGGAATAATTTACAGAATCTCTGGACCGGTTGTCACCGCAGTGGGCATAACGCCGAGAATGTACGAAGTGGTGCGAGTAGGCGACGAGGGGCTGATGGGAGAAGTAATCGAATTGCATGGTGACCAATCGGTCATTCAGGTGTATGAGGAGACATCCGGCGTCAAACCCGGGGAGCCAGTCATCAGGACGGGGCAGACCCTGTCCGTTAAACTGGGTCCGGGACTGTTGACCCAAATCTACGACGGCATCCAGCGTCCCCTCGCGGACCTAGAGGCCACGATGGGTGTGTTCATCACACGAGGCGTCGACGCCGACGGACTCGATATGAAGAAGGAGTGGGAGTTCAATGCGACCGTCTCGATTGGCGACGAGGTCTCAGGAGGTGCCGTGATCGGCACTGTCCAAGAGACCGAGACCGTCGAGCACAGGGTAATGGTGCCGCCCGGTAACAGCGGCAAGGTAGCCAGCATCCAGTCAGGCAAGTTCAACATCACCGCTACGGTGTGCTCACTTGAAGACGGAACAGAGATAGCGATGATGCAGGAGTGGCCGGTGCGAACACCAAGGCCGTTTGTACAGAAGTACGCCCCCGACGTTCCGCTAGTCACGGGTCAGAGGATTCTCGACTTCCTATTCCCTCTCGCAAAGGGCGGCACAGCTGGTATTCCAGGGCCCTTCGGGTCCGGTAAGACTGTTGCTCAGCAGCAACTTGCCAAGTGGTCGGACGCTCAAATCGTTGTATACATCGGCTGCGGTGAACGAGGAAACGAGATGACTGAGGTTCTAAGCGAGTTCCCCCACCTTATCGATCCTAACACCGGAAAACCCCTGATGAACAGGACCACTATGATTGCCAACACCTCCAACATGCCAGTGGCTGCCCGCGAAGCTTCGGTTTACACTGGAATCACCATCGCCGAGTACTTCCGCGACATGGGTTACGATGTTGCTCTGATGGCCGACTCCACCAGCAGGTGGGCTGAGGCCATGCGTGAAATCTCATCCCGTTTGGAAGAGATGCCGGGCGAGGAGGGTTATCCCGCTTACCTGTCGAGCCGATTGGCTGAGTTCTACGAACGAGCCGGTCGTGTGGAGACTCTAGCCGGGGACGATGGCTCGGTCTCCGTTATCGGAGCCGTGTCCCCACCTGGCGGTGACATCTCCGAGCCGGTCAGCCAAGGAACTCTGAGAATCGTCAAGGTGTTCTGGGGTCTAGACGCCGGTCTCGCACGACAGCGACACTTCCCTGCCATCAACTGGCTCAGTTCGTACAGCCTGTACCCACAGGCCCTCGACCCATGGTACCGCGATAACATAGCCAGCGACTACCCAGAGGTCCGGACCAAGATCAGCAGTCTGCTCCAGATCGAGGCCGAACTCCAGGAAATCGTCCAGTTGGTCGGCTCGGACGCACTGCCGGTAGACCAGCAACTGACTCTGGAGGTGGCGCGAATGATTCGCGAGTTCTTCCTCCAGCAGAACGCATTCCACGATGTCGACACATTCAGCTCCCTCAACCTGCAGTACACCATGGCCAAGGCCATCTTGACCTTCCAGGAAGAGGCGGAGAAAGCCATCGCCGGGGGAGCCGGTCTCGAGGAGGTCGTCAACGTGCCCGCGCGCACCGACCTCATGAGGGGACGTTTCGAGCAGGGCTACGATGTACGCATCGATGAGTTGCTCGGGGAGATGTCGAAACAGATCGCCGGAACTAGGGAGGAAAACTAAGGGGGTGCCATGAATGAGCGGAAAAGAATACAGGACAATTACTGACGTGAAGGGGCCATTGGTCTTCCTCGAGAAGACCGAGCCAGTGGCCTTCGGAGAGATCGTGCAACTTCGACTATCCGACGGCTCGATGAAGAACGGACAGGTGCTGGACACCAGCGACGAGCAAGTCATCGTTCAGGTCTTCGAGGGAACCGCCTCGGTCGACCGGCAGACGGGGGTCAGATTCCTCGGTGACGTGTTTCGACTGCCCGTGAGCAAGGACCTCGTTGGAAGGATTCTAGCCGGTAACGGCAAGCCCAGAGACGGGGGCCCCGAGATTGTTGCCGAGGAGATGGCGGACATCATCGGAGCAGCCATCAACCCATACAGCCGAGAGAGCCCTGAGCAATTCATCCAGACCGGCATCTCTGCAATCGATGCCTGCACCACTCTGGTACGCGGTCAGAAGCTGCCGATCTTCTCGGCATCAGGTCTGCCGCACAACGACATAGCCCTGCAGATCGCCCGACAGGCCAAGCTCGTCGGTAGCGACGACGACTTCGTCGTCGTTTTCTGCGCGATGGGAATCACAGCCGAGGAGTACAACTTCTTCGTTCACGACCTCGAACGCACCGGCGCCATGGAGAACGCGGTGCTGTTCGTCAACCTAGCCGATGACCCGGCGGTCGAGCGGCTGATCACACCGCGACTGGCCCTAACAGCAGCGGAGTATCTGGCCTTCGAGCATGACTACCACGTGCTAGTCATCTACACTGACATGACCAACTACTGCGAATCCCTCCGGCAAATCGGGGCCGCCCGAGAGGAAGTCCCGGGTCGACGTGGTTACCCCGGTTACATGTACACCGATCTGGCCATGCTGTACGAGCGTGCTGGAATCATCAAGGGCAAGAAGGGGAGCATCACGCAGTTCCCCATTCTCACTATGCCCGGAGACGATATCACGCATCCGATACCGGACCTTTCGGGATACATCACCGAGGGGCAGATTGTGATTTCTCGTGAACTGCACCAGAAGGGAATCTACCCTCCGATTAACGTGCTTCCTTCCCTGTCCCGACTGATGAACGCCGGCATAGGCGAGGGTAAGACCCGCGAGGACCACAAGTCGGTCTCCGACCAGTTGTACGCCGCCTACGCCCAAGGGCGCGAGTTGCGTGGCTTAGTTGCCATCGTAGGTGAGGACGCACTGAACGAGCGCGACCTGCAGATGCTGAAGTTCGCTGATATCTTCGAGGACCAGTTCCTGAGGCAGAGCCGCGATGACGACCGCTCGATTGACGAGGGCACCCTCGACCTCGCTTGGAACCTGTTGACCAATATCGATACCAAGTTCCTCGTGAGGCTCGATCAGAAGTGGATCGACAAGTACCACCCCACGGAGAAGAAGTCCTGAGGGTGACATTTTCGCTGGAGGTGACAGGATGGCACTCGACATCAAACCGACCCGCAGCGAGTTGATTACCCTCAAGCGCCGCATCAAGCAGACCGAAAACGGGTACAACCTGCTCAAGATGAAGCGCGACGGGCTTTTCCACGAGTTCAGGGCCCTGCTGTCCGAGATGATTGCAGCCAGGGAAGAGCTCGTCGGGACTTACAGGGACGCTGTCCAGGCGATTGGGCTGGCCAGCGCCATGGAAGGCGGCCTCGCTGCAAAGAGCGCCGCAATAGCCATCTCACGTCATCCCGAGGTCACAGTAACCCGTCGCAACATCATGGGCGTAGTAGTTCCAAGCGTGGTAGGTACAAATCTGACTACGTCCATCGACGAGCGTGGAACCGGCCTAATCGGCGGCTCTGCGTATATCGACGAGGCATCGGATTCGTACTCAACACTGGTTGAGAAAATAGTCAGAGCAGCTGAGATGGAGGCGACTCTCAAGCGACTGCTCGTTGAGATTGAAGCGACCAAGCGCCGTGTCAACGCCCTCGAGTACGTGGTCATACCCCAGATGGAAGAGGCTCGCAACTTCATCCAGCTCCGTTTGGAGGAGATGGAGCGTGAGGAGACGTTCCGTCTGAAGCGCTTCAAGAACAAATGAGCCTCTATGGCTCTCCTGACTTAGAGCGAGGGGTCAAATCGGACCCCCTCCCGCATGGCTCTGTCGGGTGAGCGCATGTCAGATCCGGAGCCCATCGTCATCGATACCGAGACTTGGGGTTCGCAGGAACTGTGCGAAGTCATCGTCTCGAGGTACTTCGACCTAGGTAACGAAGGGGCAATCTCCGCATCCTGGGAAGTTCAAGGGCTCGATGGCAAGGACGCTAGCGATCAGTTGGTTCGACTGAACAGGCACCTAGAGCCACTTGGCATGGTGGGTGTCCTCGAAAACAGGAATCCCCCGATTCTCTCGATCGCTCGCTATCCCTCGAGCCATTCTGTTCTGCGAACGTGGCAGCAGGTTCTGGTATGGTTCCTGATGGCAGGATTCATGACCATGGTCGGAGCGAGTTGGCTGGCGAGGTACGAGACTGAGAGCAGTGTCCTACAGACAAGCGCGTTCGGCCAGTCCGCCCTCTTCTTCACGCTCCCCATCGTGGTCTCCCTCCTGATAGCGAGTCATCTGAGAAGCATCGTTGCGAAGCGCTACGGTGTCGAGGTTGGCCACATGGTCCCAATCGTATTCCCCATTCCGACGCCCTCTTGGCCTTTCGGAATAATCGGTGCCATGGGGCAGCGCCGTACCGACCTGCTGCCCATGCCCAATCGAAGGGCCCTTGGGCTCATCGAGATCGTAGTTCCTCTAACACTCTTCGTTGCCGGCACTTCGCTTACCATGGTCGGATTGAGCATCACATCCAGCACTCCGCCGAGCCTCGACGAGGCACCCGTCGTCTTCGAGACCAATGCGATAGTCCAGATTCTCTCTGCGTCCTGGTTGGGAGAAGACTTCGGCGTCAGGCTCCAGTGGCTTCATCCCACTGGAATTGCGGGCATCGGTCTGTCTATCGTCGGCTGGGGGCTGATGCTGCCGATTCCGGGATTCCCAGGTGACAGGGCGCTGCACTCCCTGATTGGGCCATCTGAGATGAGGGACAGCAGCATCCAGACGACCATCTTCGTCGTGATGCTAGCAGTTCTGGTGCTCGTGTTCACCACCTCGGACTACATTCCGTGGATCTTCCTCGCTGCCGTCGGGGCGTGGCAGAGGTTCAGCCCCGAGATCGTTCCACAGCCATTTGTCGTGGACGAGTACGCTGGATTGGACGATCAGGTGAGGGGGCGACTCGCGTCTATAGTGCTCGTCGTACTGATTGCCGGCTTCCCAGGCATGATGCCCTCGAGCCTGCTAGACGACTACGATGCGGGGCTCTCTACCGAGAGTTGGCCCGATGAGCTGGCGGTTCAGCCTGGCGAGGAGTTATCCTACTCGCTAGTGCTCGAGCCTGAAGGGGTCCTACCAGTAACAGGATGGCTGCAGATGCG
>JAYZLU010000063.1:0-5257 GCA_036153975.1 Thermoplasmatota archaeon
ACGGCGGAACTCCGTTACCCGCGACCGTCAAATAGAAAATGGCGCTGGTGATGCCATGAGCAACGAGTTCACTTTCCTCGGAATGACCGTCCCGAGAATAGCGGAGGTCAACGGTGCGGTACTCACAGTCTGGGGAGTCTTCGCATACTTCGTTCAAAGCGCCGACCCACCATCCATTACTGCCCTCATTCCAGCATTCATGGGCTTGCCAATGCTCGCGTTGGGGGCTATGTCTGAGAGGGATGAGGGGAACAGGCACCATTACATGCACGGCTCTATGGTTCTAGCACTAGTTATGGCCCTAGGAGGGGCAAGGGTTGTCACTGAGTTTTCTGAGATGTCAACGCTTGCAATAATTTCCCATCTCCTACTTCTTCAGGTTGGGATTTCCTTCATGATTGTGGGGATTCGTTCGTTCAGGCACGCTCGAAAGCTCAGGGAAGCGTCCGGTGATTGAGTGCGGCCTGTGATAGGGATTACCACTTCGATCAACACGCGTGACTACGAGACGCCCGGCCAAGCTGTCGTGATGCTGCCTCGCAACTACCCCGAGGCAATACGTCGTGCCGGTGGCACGCCGATACTAATCCCGGAAGGCGAGGTCGACGACTCGCTGCTCGGCTCACTCGATGGCATCGTCATCTCTGGGGGGCGCGACATCAGCCCCGAGCTCTACGACGAGGAGGCTCACGAGAGGACTGGTGACGTGCGTCTCGAGCAGGACGCCTCGGAACTGACTCTGCTGCGAGGAGCTCTGGAGCGCGACCTGCCCCTCCTTGCAGTATGCAGGGGCCACCAGCTTTACTGCGTGGACAACGGCGGCAGGCTGCACCAGCACCTGCCTGAGACTCCGGGATTCGAGCAGCATGGTGCTACTGGGGGCGAGTGGTCCGAGCACGAGGTCCACATCGAGGAGGGTTCCAAACTCGCATCCATCGTCGGCACTAGGATTCTCGGGAACTCCGGACATCACCAAGGCGTTGCCGATGCCGGCGATTTGCAGGTGGTTGGAAGGACCGAGGACGGCTTGATTGAGGCCGTCGAAGATCCAAGCAAGAAGTTCTGCATCTCAGTTCAATGGCATCCGGAGATGATTGGGCAGCACGAGATCTTCGACGCACTTATCGAGGCTGCGCGAAGTTAAAATTCCAATCGCACCTGCCGCGGGCGTGGCTAACGACGGTACTAGGCCCGTCATCGGGGTGACTTGCTGCGTGCGAGAGGCCAGTTACGCCAATTGGACGATGAACTCGGCCATACTGCCCTCGACCTACACCACAGCGATAACGCGTGCTGGCGGCACACCGGTCATCATCCCTCCCAGCGAGAACCCGAGTTCTCTTCTGGACAGCATCGACGGTCTCGTCATCGCTGGGGGTCCTGATCTGGATCCAGCGACCCATGGCCAAAATCCAGACCCAAACACTAGGGAGTTCTACCCAGAGCAGGACGCCTCTGAGATCAACCTGCTCGAAGGTGCGCTGGAACGCGACAAGCCGATGCTGTGTGTTTGTCGTGGAATGCAACTGCTGGCTGTCCTCCATGGCGGCAATCTCCATCAGCACCTCGATTCGACTCCGGGGCACGAAGGGCATGGAGGCTACGGCGGCGTGGTGACCGAGCACAGTGTGATAGCGAAGGAGGGATCGAGAATCGCCACTCTGATGGGCATGCAAATCACAGCGAACTCGACCCATCACCAGGGCGTCGCTGACGCGGGCTCCCTAACTGTCACGGCGCTTGCGGAACACGATGGCCTGATTGAGGCTGTGGAGCGAAACGACCTGCGATTCTGCCTTGGCGTTCAGTGGCACCCTGAACGAATCAGGCATGACGTTCTGTACTCTGCGCTCGTCCAAGCGGCGCGGGGTTGAAGGCGCGTCGGCTGCGCCGGCGATGACAAGATGTCTGTCAGGGCCTATGACACGCGCTCCCGTGAGAAGCGAGAGTTGGAGACTCTGGTCGAGGGCGAGGTAGGGATCTACGTGTGTGGCATCACGCCTTACTCGCCAAGTCACATCGGCCATGCCCGTCAGGCGATAGCCTTCGACATAATCGTGCGATGGTTGCGCAAGCGCGGCTACAGCGTGAACTACGTCACCAACTTCACCGACATCGATGACAAGATCATCGACGCAGCAGACAAGGAGGGAGTTGGCTTCCTCGAGGTCGCCGACCGCAACATCGACGAATACTTCGAAGTGATGGATGCGATGAACGTCCAACGTGCCAACGCCTACCCACGAGTCACCGAGACCATCCCGGAGATTATCGACATGGTCACCACCCTGATTGACAAGGGACATGCATACGTCGGTGACGATGGAGTCTACTTCGAGATTGACACCGCCCCGGAGAAGTACGGGCAGCTGACCGGCCAGACCCTTGAGATGGTCAGGGCCGGGGCCAGTGGGCGCGTGGCCGAAACTGGATCCGGCAAGCGGGACCACCGAGATTTCGCACTGTGGAAGCTGGCTAAGCCAGGAGAGCCGTCCTGGGGCAGCCCATGGGGGGCAGGGAGGCCCGGCTGGCACATCGAGTGCTCGGCTATGTCGCTCAGCCACCTAGGGGAGTTCTTCGACATACACGGTGGTGGCACGGATCTGATGTTCCCGCATCACGAGGCCGAGATCTTCCAGTCCGAATGCTGCCTGGGGCACGAGCCGGTGGTCCAGTACTGGATGCACAACGGGATGATCAACGTCGACGGCGAGAAGATGAGCAAGTCACTGGGCAACTTCTGGACGATAAGGGATGCATTGGGGAAAGTCGACCCACTTGAGCTGCGATACGCCTTGATCAACGCCCCCTACCGCCAGCCGGTCGAGTTCAATTCCGTCATGCTGGAAGATGCATGCAGTCACCAGCAGAAGCTTGTCGCCGCCTTCAGCGAAGGCCTGTCTCGCTTCGGCAGCAGCGACTGGTCCGGCTCCGGAGAACTGTCTGCCGCCACGGATAGGCTGTCTGCCGGAATGGACGACGACTTCAACACTCGAATCGCGATCGTGGAGGTTCAGTCAGTAGTCAGGAGTTTGCGTGGCCTACTCGACTCGAACGAGTTAGAGGCGGGCGTATCAGCGATAGTCGGATGGCTGTCGGAGTTCGCGGGTGAGGTTCTGGGGCTGCTGCCTGATGAGGGGACCATTGCTGCTACCGTGAAGGATGAGGAGAGCGCTCGTTCGGAAGTCGCCGAGCGAGTGGAAGCGTTGCTTTCCCAACGTGAGGCCGCTAGAGAGTCGAAGGACTGGGAACTTGCCGATGCGATTCGCGATGATATTGCAGCGATGGGGGTAACCGTCGAGGATGGGGCGGGCGGGCCGACTTGGCGCCTTGGGACTTGAACGTCACCACGCTGTGCCTCCCAGCCCGAATCTGTGAAAGTGCGATATAGGCCCTTTGTGACGGGTATGCAATGCCTTCTGCGAGAGTGACCCGGCCACTGGCCGCGATTGCGATGACGGTGGTAATGACCCTTGCAGGATGCTTAGGCGGGGGAGGAACAGGTGATGATGCCATCCCGTGGGATGTCGATTACTACTACATCGACCCCCCCTACGCCTACGAGGACGCGAGGAACTTCACCGTTGCAGACCCATTGAACAACGAAACCTGGGGCAACTCTTCGTGGACTGTTTACGGGAACACGCATGGGGGCAATTGCTGCGAACACTATCTGGCTGCGACCAAGGAGGGCTGGATCCTCAACTTTGGAGGCGAGTACCCCACTTGGAGCACTGATCGCGGCCATACCTGGCAGGAGTACGTTCCCGGAGTGACCCCGACGTGGCCAGAGTGCCGCAACGCGAAGATGACTCTGCCGGGGACCGAGGGATTGGGCGAGGGCAGCATAGTCCAGACAACTACCGGAGACATCATCGCCATGGGTTGGTTTCCCTATCCCTCCGTCACTGGCGCTGACCAGTTCTACGCCTTCCTCTACGATCAGGACGATGCGGAGTGGAAGTGGTGCTACGCGCGCCCGCCGGAGGCCTTCTACGACCGCTCGTGGCAGGTCGAGGTGGTCGGACCGGTCAATACGATCTACGGCAGTGGCGAATATGCAAGCCTAGTAATCAGCAACTTCTGGCACCAAGTAGCCAACCGAGGCGGGCAGATTTCCGTGGATGGGCTGAACTACTACAACTTCGACTTCCCGGACAGGGACGAAGAGCTCGCTGAGATTGAGGTCGACCTAGATTTCGAACAGCTTGGCATGGAGTGGGACTTCACCAAGCCCCACAAGGAAATGCGGGCCTTCCCGGTACCCAGCGGCGGCCTGTACTTCCCGAGCTACTTCGACGACGGTAGCGACGCATACCTAGACACCTCCCTGAACTGGTGGACCGCGACCACGGCAAACGGCTCGTCCCTGCCCTCCGAGTACTGTGCCCTCGACTCGTCGACTGCCCTACACTGTGTAATCGCAGGGGGGACCGTCATCCAGCACATGCTGTCCTGGGACGGGGGCGAGACATGGCAGAACCGTACCTACAATCTCTCTGGGGCGGCCTCCGAGCTAGAGGAGTGGGAGTTCCACGCCAACGGGGTCCACGACCTGTTCGTCCTAAACGTCCGATACCAGAGCGCCGAGGGACCCGACGTAGACGTTGCGTTCCACGTCAGGGAGTTCTCCCAAAGCCTCGAGCCTGATGTGCTGACCTACTTGGGGCTGGGTGACCTTGACTCCACCTCAGGCGCTGGAAACGAAATCAGGTTCGACTTCGCCAGCATGGGAATTCTGCCAGATGGCGGAGCCTTCATCGCTTACCATGACTCGACGGACCCGGACCCGCTGTTCGGTGTGGAGCTGCTTATTCCAAAGTCCTACGGGCCAGTAGCCCAGTTGTACATGGTAGGCCACTCTCATTGAGGGATGACGAATGAGGCTGACCCTTAGGAATCTCTACCAGTTCACCAAGGATTTGGGGCACGTGCTGTTGCACGGCAACCTAGACTCGTCGGACTTCTTCATCCTCGACGACAAGGAGGTTGTTTTCGCAAGCGTGGCCAAGTCAGCGTGTTCCTCGATCAAGACATCGATGGCCGGGGAGTTCCCTCGGGATCGCTCCATCCACTATCACACTCGGGAGTTTTCGCACAAGGGGATCCCTAGGAACAAGCGCACCTACTTCTCTTTCTCATATGTCAGGAATCCCTATGGGAGGCTAGTATCTAGCTACCGAAACAAGTTCAACAAGGAAGACGAGTCCCGGTTCCTCTACTCCAACTACTTGTTCGGCTACCTTCGAAATGATGA
>JAYZLU010000064.1:0-5047 GCA_036153975.1 Thermoplasmatota archaeon
CGCCTGAGGGAGTGATGCCCGAGGCGGCTACCTGCGGTCCCCCACGCTCACTCAGTCTCTGCGCGGTGTAATCCGCCCAGTGCATTGCCACGCCTCAGACTGTCGCCGCCCTGACCAAAGCTCGCAGTGGGACTCCATCGACGTCATCGTCCCAGGACTTGTTCGCAAGCACCAAGCAGAGCCTGACGTCGGCGCCCACCTCCTTCAGGTTGGCCGCGGTCTTCTTCATGGTGGTCCCCGAGGAGTAGACGTCATCGATAATCACGACGCGCTTGTCGCCGACTCCAGCGAAGACCTCAGAGAGGTGACCGCTGCGATCCTCGCTGATGCTCCTGACAACTGCGAGTTCGAGACCCATCTGGGAGGAGATTGCCTGAGCGAAGGCGATGCCGTTGATGCTGACTCCGACGATGGTATCGACCTCGTCCCCGATCATCTCCTCGATGATGTCGCTGAAAATGAATGCCACCGCGTCTACACGCTCGGCCTTTACGGCGATCGATCTCCACCCCACTTTGATGTCAGATGGCTTGTCCTCGGCAATGAAGTCGCTTGCGGAGAGCCACTGTATGGTGGTCTGCGACAGTGAAAGCTCGTCGGCGATCTGCTGGGTATTCAGCCCACTGGCACGAAAACCCTCGACCTTGCCCCTGAGTTCGTCTACGCTCAACTGCATCACTTTCCCCCAACGATGCGGTGCTATGAATCCACCGGGGGTAATCCATGGAATAGTGGGCTATGGCGCTGGCTCAGAAGCGCCCGGTGCTGCCAAATCCGCCCTCTCCGCGAACAGTCTCCCCGAGCTCTTCGAACCCCACTTCGGTGAATGCGGCCTTGGGTATCGGCGTGATGAGCAACTGGGCGATCCTCTCGCCCGCCTTGACGACGTACGAGTCCCCCTCACCAATCCAGGTCATCAGGACGAACAGCTCGCCCCTGTAGTCCGCGTCGATGGTGCCGATGCTGTGAGGTAGGATTAGCCCCTTTGAGCCGAGAGAGGAGCGAGCCCTCACCTGCCCCTCGTAGCCCACTGGAATGGCTACGTGCAACCCAGTCCGCAGCTTGACGCTGGCTCGGAAGGGGACCTCCGTGTCCTCGAGCGCGTAGAGGTCCCAGCCCGCTGCGTGCGCGCTGCCCTTGGTCGGCATGCGCGCATCTGGGTGAGTTCGCGCTACCTTGATCTCAAGAGGCTCGCTCACGCGTCGATGGGCGCATAAGCGGTCCTTGACCGTTGGCAAGAGACCCCTGCGCGTCCGGTGGGGTGAAAAGCCCCTCTTTGGTCGCATGGCCGTGAGCACCCACGACTACGAGTCTCTTTTGGACCGGGCTAGAGAACGCATCCCGAAGGACATCAGCGAGCGCTCCCGTTGGACCATGCCCGAGCCCGACATCATGATCGAGGGCAGCCAGACCATTCTGAGGAACTTCTCGGACATCGTCGATGCGATGGACAGGGACGCAAACCACGTTTTCCAGTACCTGCTGAACGAGCTGGGCACCTCGGGCAGTAGGGAGAAGGTCAGAATCATGTTCAAGGGGCGCGTTCCCCCGAAGCGAATCAAGGAGAAGATCGTCTCCTACGTCAAGACCTACATCCTATGTGGCGAGTGCAGGGCCCCGGATACCAGATTCGTGAGGGAGGACCGCACTACGCAGCTGAAGTGCCAGGCTTGCGGTGCGACCCGCCCGGTACGACTGTAATAGGCCCACAGTTCATCGGACACCAATGCCGCAGGAATGGTTATACTGATTCGGTTACATGGCTAACCATGCCAATAGCAAGGTATTGGGTCGTCAAAACCGGCGGCAATGAAGTGACAGAAGAAATGACGAATGCCTGGAAGGACAACTTCCTCGCATTCGCTATGCAGAATGGATGTATGAGGGGGGCATTGGTCGCAGATGACGAGAGGGTCATCGCGGGCACCATATGGCCTGATTTGGAGACGCTGAATTCAGTGATAGACAGCGATGCCTACCGGGATATCGCCATACCTATAATCGCCTCTTGGGGGGCAGGGGGGATCAGTCTCCCCGATGACATCGAATTAGTCTGCAACGGCGAGATTCTCGCAATGGCAGTTCCAGAGGGACTGTGAATCAGGAGAAGTCGAGGAGGACCTTGCCACGGTTTTTCCTGTCGTGCATGTGGCGTTGGGCGTCCGCGACCTGCTGGAAGCGCCAGACCGAGTCGATTACCGGATCTATCTGCCCCTTCAGCATCATTCCGGATAGCGACTCAAGGTGCCCCCTGAACACCTGATCGTCCTTGAGGCGCCCCATGTGCACCCCGAATACCGCTTTGTTCGAGTTCATCATCTTCAGCGGGTCGAATCTCGGCGTGCCCCGCCACATTCTCATCGCAGCGAACCAAGATCGACGCTCTCCGGAAACCGCCGACGAAGCGCCAAAGACGTGCAGCTTCCCGCCGTTCCGCAGCGCCCTGTATGATCTCATAAGGTGCTTACCTCCGACGGGGTCGATGGCTTGGTGGACGCCCTCGCCATCGGTCATCCGCTTGCACACCTCGACGAAGTCCTCACTCTCCCGGTCGACGAAGCGCATGCCCATCGCCTCCACGAACTCGCGCTTGGGCCCCGATGCGGTCCCGATCACCAGCGAGGCCCCGTATGCAGTGCAGATCTGCGCTGCCGCGGTCCCAACGCCACCCGCGGCGTGGTGCACCAGCACGGTGTCGCCTGGGTGCAGGCCTCCGAGGTGGACGAGCATGTGGTAGGCGGTGCCGTAGGCAACGGGAATGGCCGCGCCCTTGTCGAAGCTGATCGAGTCGGGCAGTTTGACTATGCGATCGGCAGTGACCACTGCCTGCTCGGCATACCCCCCGAAGCCAGTCATGGCAATCACCCGGTCCCCGCTAGAAACGCCCTCGACGCCCGAGCCGACATCCATGACCTCCCCGGCGGTCTCGTACCCCGGCGTGAACGGGAAGTCTGGTGCGGAGCCGTACAGGCCCTGTCGCATCATGAGATCGGCGAAGTTGATCCCGGCCCTGTGGACCCTGACGCAAACCTCCCCCGGTCCGGCCACCAGATCCTCGACCTCAATGACCTCGATGGAGTCTGGACCTCCGACCTTTGGGTAGATTACCCTCCTCATTCGACCACCATGGAATATCTCTGTGCAGCCCCGCCACCCTTGAGGTGATTGAGGATTTCCCCCAGTCCCTCGTCGTCATCCGGAAGCGTGTACCATGTTCCTTCTGGGTAGACCACACAGGATGGTCCCTTTTCGCAGTGGTCTAGGCACCCGGACTTGTTGACCCTGACATCGTTCAAGCCCTCCGCCCTAGCCGCTCGCTTCAGGCGGGTCATGATGTCCAGCGAGCGCTTGTCCGCGCAGCACCCACGCGGATGCCCCTCCACGCGCTGGTTTGTACAGACAAAGACGTGCATGCGGAAAGGCGTATGTGGCAACGCAGCACCTCATACTCGATCGAACTTGGCTGCGAGGACGAAGTCAGACTCAGTGAGCCCGTCGATCTTGTGGGTGTAGATCACCGCCCGCACCCTCCCCCATCCGAGTTCGAAGTCCGCATGGTGGTTCTGCAGCTCACAGATGGCGCCCAGGCTGTTCGTGAAACCCATCGCGCTTGCGAAGTCGGGAAACTCCCACGAGCGAGCCAGATGATGGTCGTCGACCACCTGCCAGTCCTCTTGCAGATGTTCGGAGAGCTTCGCCGACTCGTCCCCGCTCAACGGCGGCACGCCGCCTTTGCATGGAACGCATTCCTGCTCCGCTAGGCTACTCATCCCATCAGCCCCATAGGCTGCTCTCGTAGCCCTCACCGGTCTTCTCGGCCTTTTCGTGCATCTCCGATCGACGACGCATGTCGTCCTTCTCGAACTTCAGCAGCTCCCTATCCTCAATGTAGGTCCTTCGAAGGTGCGTGACCAGTCTGACTTCGACAATCACGTCCCTGGCGACGGACCGGAAGTCGCCACTTTGGTCGAGAATCTCGATGGCGTTTCGAGTGGTGCCGACGAGCATTCCCCTGACCCAAGGCTCACGACCCTCGGGAAGCATCCTCCTGTCTAGGAGAATTTCGATGATATCGTCCTTCCTCAGGCCCGACTTGCGGTCCATCAGAGGTCCTTGGAATACATCTCCTAGGCCATTCAGCTCTGGCGAGCCGTAATCCTCGTACAATCGCCTCGCCCAATCTGGCAGGTCCTCGACCCGCTTCCCCCTACGTTCGTCCGTCATGCTCCGACGCTCGCGTTGTCATAGAAAAAGAAACGGGTCCTACCTGCCGTTCTGACGGTTTCGGGCCCGACTAATGCCTTGAAGTGCGATGCCGTGGCGGCGGTGACGGAGGCAAGCCAATGGCATCGGTGGAGTGGCGCAGTATCCCAACGGTCCTCTATCCCCAAGAGATCCTCGACAAGGCCTTTGGGAGGGCGAGCAAGCAAGCTGACCTTGTGGAGGACCCGGACAAGTATCACCGGGTCAGGAAGCAGATGAACAGGATGGTTCAGTCTGCCTCCGACGTCATCACCAAGACTTTGACTTCCTACGTCAGCAGGTGGCCCAGCCTCAATGCCCACACGGAGTTCGATCGTGCACTGGTCGACGCCGCGGTGGGTTGCGATGAGTACCGAAAGAACCTAGCCGCCTTGCAATGGGCTGCGGAGCAGGCCCAACGCATCGCTGGAGAGGCCCAGAGGAAGATCCTCAGGCTCAGGGACATCGACGGATTCCACAAGGCCAGGCGCCACGCCTATGGCAGGCTCTCCTCGATTATTGATCAGATATCCCCTCAGGTCCTATGGCTCGGAGAGGCGAGGGACATCCTTCGCAAACTTCCCTCCATCGACCCGTTGGAACCGTGTATCGTCGTCGCAGGCTCGCCCAACGTGGGCAAATCCGCACTGATCAGCGCCCTCTCCAGCGGCGAGCCCCAGGTGGCATCCTACCCGTTCACCACCAAGCAGTTGCACCTTGGGCACTTCGTTCACCGCAGGAGGGCCTACCAGATGGTCGATACGCCCGGTCTGCTGGACAGGCCGATGACTGAGAGGAACCCGAT
>JAYZLU010000065.1:0-8617 GCA_036153975.1 Thermoplasmatota archaeon
ATTGGCTTCCCACTGCTTTGTGATGTCCAGCGCACCGCGATCGAGGCCTATGGCCTAGCCATCCATGACTTCGGAGCTCCCGGCTTCACGGCCTCGCAGCGCGCGGTGTTCGTAGTGGAGCCGGATGGTTCGGTGGGTTACGCCTGGGTCGCTGAGAACCCCGGACTGGAGCCCGACTACGACGAAGTGGTCGCCTACTGCGCAGGCTAGTCCTAGCCCCAAGCCAAGTAGCGCACCAGCGAGCCGTATATGATTCCCGAGATCATCAGGCTCTCCTCGTTGAATCGATCCATGCTGTCGAGGTAGGTGTGGTATTCCTCTGAACCGGATCCATAGCACATCACAGCCTTGCCGTATTGCTTGTCGCCGCCCTCACCCTCATCGAGGTTGTACACGAAGGGGGCGTGATCGGAGTTATACGGCATCTGCTCGGAATCCAGGTACCTGACATTGATTTCGTACTTGGAGGCGAGATCGGGGTATGACTTGGCGAAAGCGCTGACCAGCCCTTCGATGCGCTCTACATCGCCAGGGCTGTTGCCTTGGAGGGTGAGTCCAGAGTTCCTCTGGGCATCCACGTGGTTCATGTCGAGGTTGACATAGAGCCTCAGATTCTCTCTGAGCGTTTCCTGGTGCTTCTTGACCCACTCTGATGATCCCCAGAGACCTTCCTCCTCACCGCCCCAGGTGCAAAAATAGATCGTGTGCTTGGGCTGGCCTAGTTCGGACTGGAGAAGGCCAAACTGCCGGGCCATCTCCTGCACAGTGGCGGTGCCGGCGGTGTTATCGACAGCGCCTTGGCCGTTGTAGACCGTATCGTGATGGGCTCCGATAATGATCAACGAGTCAGACTTGCCCTCGATTATCCCGCAAGCCACATGGACATTGACGTTAACCTGGTTATCCACCTCGATTACGAACTGAAGCATTCCCTCGCCCTCGACGACTTGGTCTGCGATCATCTCGCCAACGCTCTTCGATACCATAACGAATCCGATGTCATAGGGCTTCTCGTCGAACTGCGTGATGTCCACGGACTTGAAGTAGGGAACGCAATCCCCGGAAACCAACTGGTCGCAGTTCTGCTTCGCGTTCACTGTAATCAGGCCCCTCAGGCTGTTCTCCTGAGCCCTGAGCAGTAGTGCGGTGTTGCTCTCCGTGCCCGGTCCCCCATCCGGACCGTCCATCAACCAGACGAGTCCTATGCCATTGGCTGCTGAGCCCCAGTCAGCGGACTCATTGCCCATTCCCAGGTCTATGACATTGACATCGCTACTGGCCACTATGTCGACATCCCCACTGTAGCCTTGGACCACGAAGTCCTCCCTGTGGGTGAACTCAGTCTCGTCCCTATCCACGTCGGCGACCGAGCACGGGGCCGGGCCGCCGAATATGTTGCCGATGTTGCCCGGAGTGCAGATCATGATCTCGAATTCATTGCCCATGTAGAAGAGTGGCACTTCGAACTCTTCGAGGGTCGCCGGCATCCCGCTGTTGGAGAAATTGAGTTTGATGGACTGTGCAGTGTTCTCCTCCTCCTCTGTCCCGGATAGCCTGCCCTCCCACTCTGGGTGGCCGAGGCCGACGAGCTCCTCAGCGTACGCTCTAGTCTGGTTGCTGTCGAAGTCGATCAGAGCGTAGTCAGGCTCTCCTTGAATCCACTCTACGAGGTCATCGGAGTAAAGCAAGGCCCCCCCGGTCGCCGCTACTACCAGTAGCACAGCAATCACCATTGTGGCAACCGGCAGTCCCCTCAGGCTCGAGATGGCGGCTTGGGAGCCCCCTTTGAGGCGATTCACGACCATTGACGGGGAACCCTTTGCGTCTTCGTCGACGATTTCCGCCTCGAGGACAGAGGTATCTGAGTCCACAAGTTCCAACCTCTCGACCAATTCGGACTTCTTGCCTGTTACTGGCATCCCCCTGGAGCGCAGCTCTTGCTTGAGCTCGTTGACGGTCTTGGAGGCCCATTGACTCACGCAATCACTGCCGCCGAGCGCCTTCGGGCCGTTCTTGAACCCATGCTAGACCGGTACCAGCCAGACGTCATTCAGTCGACGCCTACCTCTCCGCCGGTCCAACGCTTGCCTAGATTGTGCTCGACCTCCAGTTGGTCGAGGATTCTGGCCACCACGAAATCGATGAGCTCTTCAATCGTGGTCGGCGAGTGGTAGAAACCGGGACTGGCGGGCAGAATGACGACTCCCCACTCGGAGAGATTGGCCATCGCCTTGAGGTGGGGAGTCGAGAAAGGGGCCTCGCGCGGAACGAGGATTAGCTTGCGGCGTTCCTTCATCGCCACGAGAGCGCTCCTGGTCGCCAGATTGTCGCTTATCCCTGCAGCAATCTTGCCGATAGTCGTACCGCTGGCCGGACAGACCACATAAGCATCGAACCGGGCAGAGCCGGAGGCCGACCGAGCAGCCAGGTTGTCGTTGTCCTCTAGTGTGACGCCGGGGCGGGAAGAGAGGTCCCCCGGGGTGATTCCGCATTCTAGATTGAGATTGATTGCCCCTTCTCGCGTGACTATCAGCCTCATCTCCCAGCCAGCCTCAGCGAGCGCCTCGATCAGCCTGACGCCATAGCTCGCGCCCGATGCCCCCGTGATTGCCACGACAGCCTCAGGCATGATCCCCCCTCCACGCGGTCCCGCTTCAATTGTTGTATGTCCTCACAGGCTTTCCTTCAGAGCCTTGGCCAGATAGCGATACTCGTCTGTGTGATTGTACAACTGAGCCGAGATGCGAAGGTATCTGACGCCGTGGTGACGCCATGGGAACACGGGGACCTGGATTCCGTACTCGTCGAGCAGGCGGTTGTGAAAGGGGTCCCCTTCGAGGCTGATGGCCCCGACCTTGCCGTCCGGCGGCATCTCGATGGCTGCGAGTGCAGAGACCATCGAATCCGGGAAGGGAGGGGTGATACCCATCGCCTCGCAGATTATCCTCCGTCCCTCAACGGCCAGAGCGTGGTTCCTCTCCATGATCTCGGGCCAGCCGCCTTCTACGAGCCCCCCAATGTACTCTATCGCCTTCGGGATGCACAGCCAGGGGGTCGGGTCCTGCGTCCCTGGCCACGCGAACTCGAACTCGAACTTCTCCTGCGCATCGCCGATGTGGGAGGCACCGTGACTGATGTTCAGTGGCCGTATGAGCGCCTTGCGGTCGTTCCGGATGTGCAGGAACGCAGAGCCTTTCGGCGTGCACAGCCACTTGTGGCAGTTACCGGTGCAGTACGCGGCATCGAGTCCAGTAAGATCGAGGGGGACGATACCCGGACCATGGGCCGCGTCGAGCAGGACGTCGATGCCCTTGGATTGCAGTTGGCCGACTAGCTCCTCGAATGGCATCCTCATGCCAGTCGGGCTGGTCACAGTGTCAATCAGCGCTAGCACCGTCCTGTCTGTGACCGCTCCTAGGATGGTGTCGATGACCTCCTGATCATCCTCGATTCTGAACGGGAGCTCGACCACCACCGTCTTCGCGCCCGCTCGCTCAGTGGCGAAATCAACCGCGTTCCAGCAGGCCTGGTAGGAGTGGTCCGGGACGATAATCTCATCTCCTTCCGTCAGATTGAGGCTCCGCAGAACCGTGTTCACCCCCGCGGTCGCATTGCTGACGAAGGTCATGCCCCCGGGATCAGCGTTGAGGAACTCGGAGAGGGCCGACCGCGCCTCGTCCCACAGATTGAGGTAATCCCTCTCGATGAATCGGACCGGTTCCCTTTCGATCAGAGCCCTCAGACGGCTCTGCTCCTCGAGGATGGCGGTAGGCGTCGCGCCGAATGAGCCGTGGTTCAGGAACGATGTCTCGGGATCAAGCGTCCAGTGATGAGCGAGGTCGCCTTTGCGAGGGCGGCTCATGCGGCCGTCTCCAGACTCCATTCGATGGGATCCATCGGCGCGCGCCCGAGATGCTGTTCGCATGTCTTGAGAAGGGCTCCCTCCATGCGCGACATGTCGATGGGCCTGCCCGTGGGGTCATGTGTGTAGCCCAGTTGGGCAAGGCTGCTGTGAACGCCGGCCATCATGCCGCAGCCCTCTAGGTCCTCCACGCGGGTGCCCGGGGTACGGATGTTTATCGACATGCCATGGCGGCTGACCCAGTGCAGGAACGAGAGCCCGATCGAGCAGATTTTGTGGCCGTCAACCCATGCGCCTTGCATCGAGGGGTCCTTGTAGGCCTCGATGCCGCAGTCGGCAAACGCACTGATGGCCCAGTCCTCCAGTCTGCCTATGATGGCCCGGATGCTCTGCTCCCTGGTAACCCACTTGAAGATCGGATAAGCGACCAGTTGCCCGGGACCATGCCAGGTGATGCCACCCCCACGGTCTGTTAGCACGGTAGGGTAGCCGTCGACCTCCACGCCTTCCCGAACAGCCTTGGGCCCTATGGTGACAACCTCGGGGTGCTCGACTAGGATGAGGGTGTCGGGAACCTCTTCGGCGATCCTCTGCTGCTGTATCCCTTTCATTACCTCAGCCATGACGTGTTGTTCGACGATGCCTGCTCGGATGACTCTAATATTTTCCATTCGCTCGCCTCAGGTTGTGTGAATAGCACGACCCAGCGTCTTCAGGACGCTCTCGTGGAATGACTCTGTCATCGTCGGGTGCGCGTGCACGGTGCTTGCTACGTCCTCGAGCAGTGCACCCATCTCGAGAGCGAGGACGAACTCTCCACTCAGTTCTGCCACGTGGCTGCCGACCGCTTGCACGCCTAGGATTACGTGGTCGGACTCGCGTGCGGTAACGCGGACGAACCCCCCCGTCTTATCCGCCTCCAGAGTTAGCGCGCGGCCACTGGCAGCGAGCGGAAACTTGCCGACGATGACTTCCTCGCCCCGCTTCTTAGCCTCGTCGGGAGAGAGTCCCACAGAGACGATCTCGGGCTCTGTGAATACGATTGCAGGGATGGCCACCTTATCGAACTCCCTTGAGTGGCCTGAGATAATCTCGGCGACCATCTCCCCCTGCGCACTCGCCTTGTGGGCCAGCATCGGCTCTCCAGACACATCACCGATCGCATAGATTCCCGGAACGTTGGTCCGGCACTGGTTGTCTATTCTGATGAAACGCCCCGATGCGTCCATCCTGACGCCCATGTTCTCAAAGCCCCAGCCCTTGGTATTGGGTCGTCGTCCGATGGTGACTAGGACCTTATCGACCTTAATCGATTGCTCCTCACCCCCCTTCTCGAACGTTAACTCCACCTTACGCGATGCTCCCCTGCCCTTGACCACTGTCCCTCGAGCGAGCGCGTTTGTGTGAATGGTGACTCCGTGCCTCTTGAGCCATATTTCCAATGGCCTTCTCAGCTCCTCGTCGAACACGGACATAATGCTGTCCAGTCCCTCCACAACAGTGACCTCGGTCCCCAGTTTCGCTAGGGCGCAACCCAGTTCTAGACCGATGTAGCCCCCACCGACAATAGCGGCCTTCTTCGGGAGCTTGCCGAGATCGAGGGCGCCGGTGGACGAGATCACGAACTCCTCGTCGCACGGCATGAATGGGAGGTCTATGTGACTCGACCCGGTCGCGATGACGACGTTCTCAGCCTCTATCCTCAAGGGGCCCTCGGGAGTTTCGACAGTGCAATGCTTGGATCCGGAGAACGTAGCCCAGCCCTTCACCAATTCTACGCCTGCTCCCTTCAGAAGGGCCTCTACGCCCTTGTTGAGCTTATTCACGATGGCGTCCTTCCATGAGACGAGAGCGAGCATGTCGACCTCTGGCTCGCTACTAACCGACAGCCCCATGTGGCCCCCCTCTGAAGCGTGCTTGCGCAATGCCTCGAAGCGTTCGGCGGCGTGAATGATTGCCTTGCTGGGGATGCAGCCCCTGATTAGGCAGGTACCCCCAGCCTTGTCGCCTTCGACCACGATTGTGTCCAGCCCCAGTTGGCCGGCCCGGATTCCTGCGACGTAGCCACCCGGACCGGCACCTACAATCAGCATCTGGCACTTCCGAGTCTCTACCATTCCGGGACCTCACATGAAGATCATTGCCGGGTGCTCGAGCATTCGCTTGAGATGCTGAACCAGACGCGCTCCGTCCGCGCCGTCAACCACCCTGTGGTCGAAGGAGCTTGAGAGGTTCATAATCCGCCTGACCACTATTTGCCCGTTCCGTACCACGGGCATCTCTCGGGCCTTGTGCACACCGAGTATCGCCACTTCGGGGTGGTTGATGATAGGGGTGGCACCGAGGCCGCCATCGCGTCCTAGGCTGGTAATGGTGAAGGTTGATCCTGTGAGGTCTTCGAGGCCGGCTGACCCATCACGGGCTGCTTGCGAGACCCTTAGGAGCTCGGAGGCGGCCTGCCACGAATCCATAGCCTCGGCGTGCTTGACGACTGGGACGTAGAGTCCGCGCTCGGTCTGCGTAGCGACACCAATGTGGACTGCAGCGTGACGATGAACGACACCCGCCTCTTCGTGATAGTGGGCATTGCACTCGGGATGCTCAGGCATAATCTTAGCGAGGGCGAGTATGATGAACGGCAGGTAGGACAGCTTCGGCTGGCTGTCGTGCTTGCTGGCATTCAGCATCTGACGAAGCTCTTCGAGCTCGGTGACATCGACCTCTTCGAAAAACGAGAAGTGGGGTATCGAGGTCTTGCTCTTGACCATCTGCTCTGCGATCTTGCGTCGAAGGCCGACGACCTTCACCTCTGTAATCCCGGAACGGCTGGTGGAGAACGCAGTCGGTGCTGCGCCGGGCACGGTCCCCCCGGCTGCGATGAACGCATCTAGGTCAGCGTGCCTGACTCGTCCGGCAGGGCCGCTCCCACTAACCGTATCTAGCTCGACGCCCGCCTCGAGGGCTCGCTTGCGAACGGCCGGGCTTGCGAGCGCCTTTCCGTTGGTCGTCTTGGTGGTAGCGACAACCGGCGGCGGCGCCGGAGCGGTTGCAGGTACTGGCGCAGGTGCTGGTGCAGGCTCAGCAATTGGAGCCGGCATTGGCTCAGACTCGATGGAGGCATCAGATTCGGAAACGGGTCCGGAGTCTGCGACGGTGCTCGAGTCTGCATCGGTCTCGAACTCCACGAGCATTGATCCAACGGCTACCATGTCACCCACATCTCCGCTGATCGAAGTCACAACCCCCCCGGTAGGGGCGGGGATGGTAACAGTGGCCTTGTCAGTCATCATGTCCACTATGGGCGCATCTTCGCTGACTGAGTCGCCGACGCTAACATGCCACTGTACGACTTCGCCCTCGACTACTCCCTCACCAATGTCGGGCATCTTGAAGACGTGCTTCGCCACGATTACTCCTCCATGGCCCTCTGTATCGCCTTTGCGATGCGTTCGGGTCCCGGCATGTAATCCCACTCAGTGGTATGGGGGAAGGGTGCATCCCAGCCCGTGACTCGCTCAATCGGACTTTCTAGGTGGTAGAAGCAGCGTTCTTGGACGGAAGCCGCCATCTCTGCTCCGAAGCCACTAGTCTTGGGGGCTTCGTGAACGATTACGCATCTCCCAGTCTTCTGCACAGAGGCCACAATCGCGTCCCGGTCCCATGGTACCAGTGTCTGGAGGTCAATCAGGTCGCAGGAGACGCCGCTATTATTGATCCCCTGCTCGCAAACGTGTACCATCGCCCCCCATGCGATTACCGTGCAGTCGCTGCCCTCCATGGCTAGACGAGCCTGGCCTAGTGGGATTCTGTAGTGTGCCTCTGGGACCTCGGCCTCAGGATGGTCAGCCCACGTGGGGACATTATGGGGATCGCCGTAGAACGGACCTCGGTAGCACCTCTTGGGCTCGAAGAAGATTACCGGGTCGTTGCACTCGATGGCACTGATCAGCAAGCCCTTCGCATTGTAGGGTGTGGAGCAGTATGCCACCTTCAGACCTGGTGTGTGGGTGAACTGCGATTCGGGTGACTGGGAGTGATGGTGGCCACCGCGAATTCCCCCTCCTGCCGGTGTCCTGATGGTTACAGGTGACCAGAACTCGCCACCCGAGCGGTGTCTGATCTTGGCCATCTCATTGACGATCTGGTCGTAGGCAGGGAAGATGTAGTCGGCGAACTGGATCTCCACAACCGGCCTCAGACCGTTGATTCCCATGCCGAAGGCGGTCGCCGCGATGCCGCCTTCTGAGAGCGGGGTGTCGAAGACTCTGTGAGAGCCGTGTTTCTCTTGGAGCCCATCGGTGGTTCTGAAAACGCCCCCGAAGTAGCCGACATCCTCGCCATAGATGATCACGTTGGGGTCATTCTCAAGCACATTGTCTAGTGCGCTGTTCAGGGATTGAATCATGTTCATGTTCGGCACCTTTCAGTCCCCCATCATCTCGTCGTGCTGCTCCTTGAGGTGCCAAGGCACCTCCTCGTAGACTTCTGTGAAGATTGTATCCGATGATGGGTAGGGGCCGTTGGCGAGGTCGCCGAACTTGACTGCCTCCTTGTAGGCCTCCATCACCTCGCCGTCAATGCGTCCTTCGAGTTCTTCTTGCCGATTCTCGCTCCACTCCCCGATTTCGATTAGGTGGTCTCTAAGCCTAGTAATCGGGTCACCGCCCGGCCACTTCGTGTGCTCATCATCGGAGCGGTAGCGACTCGGGTCGTCACTGCTGCTGTGAGCGCCAGAACGATAGGTCAGGACCTCGA
>JAYZLU010000066.1:0-3917 GCA_036153975.1 Thermoplasmatota archaeon
CGGGCCTAAGGTCGATATCCAGTTCCGCACAGCGCTGGGGCGGGAGGAGTCGATTGCTACGATTCAACTGGATTTCGCGGCCAAGGAGCGATTCGGTCTGTCTTACATGGACGAGACCGGCAACGAGGACGGTGAGGTCTTCGTCATTCACCGAGCCCCGCTCTCTACCCACGAGCGCTTCGTCGCCTTCCTGCTCGAGCAGTGGGCTGGAAACCTGCCTACGTGGCTATCTCCGGTTCAGGTGCAGGTTATCACCATCTCAGAGAAGCACAGAGAGTACGCTGCCGAGGTCCGAGAGGCACTCGAGACAGCGGGAGTGAGGGTGCAAGTGGACGACTCGGACAACACGATCGGCAAGAAGATCAGGACGCATCGGAAGATGCGCCCCGCCTACATGGTGATTCTAGGAGACGAGGAGGCCAAGGACGGGGCTGTCTCCATCCGAGCTCGCAACGGGGACCAGCGCAACGGAGTCCCGCTCACCGAGTTCGTGGCGGACGTCTTCGCTGAAATTACGAATCGCAGCAAGGAACTGGGCATCGTACAGTGATGCCGCTTTCGATTGCGGTTCGGCGTGATTATCAATACGGAGTCCCGCCTAGGCACGACTCCTGATGGCTGCAGACTCTGATTCCGAGCCCCTCGACGAGGCAGAGCAGGCCGAAGGGATGCTTGGAGTAGCACGTTCGGTGGTATCGACCTGTCTAGCCGTTCGTCGAGAGGATACGGTCCTAGTGATCACCGATCCAATGACATCGACGATAGCTAGAGCGCTGTACGAAGCCGCTGCCAGGATTACCGAGAGGCTGATTCTGGTAATGATCCCCCCTAGCCTGAAGCGAGGAGCAGAGATTCCTAGCGTGGTGGCTGATCTGATGAGGAACGCAGATGTGATAATCATCGCGACTCGAAACTCATTCACCCACACGCGTGCTAGGGCTAACGCCTCCAGGGAGGGTGCAAGGATCGCCTCCATGCCAGGAATAGACGCTGAGGTGATGGCCCACGGGATGACCGAGGACTACACCGCGCTCCGCCGCGAGATTCGTGGCATGAACTCTGTGTTCAGGCGGCGGCGGAACGTCCACGTGACTACGCCCGCAGGCACAGACGTACGCTTCACCACAGGTAGTCGTTGGATCCTAGATGACAATGGCCTAATCGTCCGCCCAGGAGCCGTGGGGAACCTACCGGCAGGGAAGATCTTCGTTTTACCTCAGGAGGGAACTGCTAGCGGCACGATTGCCATCGACAGCACCTGGGAAGGAAGGATTCTGGAAGAGCCGCTAAGGTTCGATGTTGAAGACGGGCTCGTTACCAGCATCGAGGGAGGGGAGCTGGCAGACGAGATCGATTCGATCTTGGAACTGGCCAAGTCAGGCCTCAGGAGGAGCAGGGAGCGCGCCTACACCCTAGCCGAGTTCGGCTTCGGAATGAATTCGCGGGCCAAGCTGCTCGGCAACAGGCTCGAGGACCAAGTGGTGCGCGGCACCGCGTACTTTTCGTTCGGTGACAACACGGCTCTGGGTGGCTCCGCAAAAGTCGGGGTGAAGATGAGCGGCGTAATGTCGAAGCCCTCCTGCACCCTCGATGATATCACCCTAATTTCTGAGGGCAAGGTAACCGCGTCATAGGACTGGTATGCATGCGCGCGATCCTCTGGTGCAACGGGACTCAGCCCTCCAAGTCGGTGATAGATGCGGTTCTGGATGAAGGCGTGCCAGTTTTTGGAGCCGATGCGGGTGCCGACCGGGCCGCCGAGTCCGGGGTCGAGGTCGGAGAGGTCCTCGGCGATCTAGATTCGGTCGATCGCTCCCGGTGGGAGAGCAAGCTGCGCGAACTGCCGGACCAGTCCAGCAGCGATCTGGCCAAGTCGATCACGCTGCTGATCGAGCGAGGCTACACTGAGATCGACGTGGTTGGCATCGACGGTGGCAGCCCCGAGCACGTTCTAGGGAGTTGGGCTGCGCTCTGCGAGGCTCCCGGAGGGGCTCGTATCCGCCTGCAACATGAGGATGCAGTCACCCACAGGCTCCACCCGCGGGACGGTGGCTTGGAGCTCGATATCGGCGAGGGCCAGGAATTCTCCGTCTTCGCACTCCAGCCCTGCAAGGCTTGGGTCTCGGGTGCCAAGTGGGAGGTTGACGGCGATCCGATGTCATTCTCGACCAGGGGCCTGCATAATGTGGGCACAGGGGAGATTGTCAGAATCAACGCAGACGGAGTTCTGGTGGTTTTTTCGCCACGATGACTACTCTTCTTCGTGAATCTGCCTAGCAAGCATCAGAGCGATCGGACGGGTCCGCTCGTCCTCCTCGAGGACGATTCGGAGGATGATGACGATGGGCACCCCGATGATCGCCCCGGCTATGCCCCAGACCTGGGCGGACACCATTACCGTCAGCAACAGCACGAGCGGGCTGATTCCGAGCCGCTGGCCGGACAGGTTCGGCTCGATGATCGATCCGAACAGCTGCTGGTTGGCCAGCAGAGCGATTGCCATGGCAACGGCCATTCCTGGTTCAAGCACGATGAAAGCGATGATCACGGGGGGGATCGTAGCAAGAAGAGCGCCCAAAACAGGCACGAAGTCCAACAGGAAGCAAAGGGTCCCGAATAGGAACCACCCCGGGATGTCGAAAACCAGCGGGGACAGGAGGAATGCCAGCACTATGGCTTGTCCGGCACTGCAGGTCGCCTTGGAAATCACATACGTGGAAATTGAGTCAGAGGAGTTCGAGACGATATTCTCAATCCTCCCGATTGAGTCGGGGAAGGCAGCCCGGAATCGGTCGGGGAGGGTCTTCTCCTCCAATATTATGAAAACCAGAAACAACAAGACTGCGCCCATGGTGGTCATGAAACTGGCTAGAGACCCCAGGATAGAAGTCACGAAGACCTCGATGTTCTCAACCGTGATTACCGAGGCGATGATCTCGGAGCTACTGAATCCCTTCTCCAGCCCATACAGGTCAGCCTCCGAAAGCCTCGCCATCTTGGAATCGAGCTTTTCAGCCATCATAGGGACTTCGTCGATGAACGATGAAAGATTGCTGTAGAGAACGATTGAGATTCCGTAAGCGAGCAATATTGAGAACGCGAGGATAAATGCGTACGAGATTACGCTGTTGCCGACCTTCTCGAACAGAAACTTCTCTGGGGCGCGAATCAGGAAATATAGGAGGATTGCGATTGCGAGGGGCATCAAGATGGCCTTCAGGTGCACGAGAGCGAGGTAGGAGACGAGCATCACAACGGAGAAGCTGGCAGCAGTGTTCGTCTTGGAGCGACTAGAGGCAACGACGCTCTCCGACATGTAAGCCTCGGATGCGGGTCGAGCAATCAAGAGTTTCCCCGGCTGCCTGAGTCGCCGATGGCCCGTTCGTAGACCGCGAGGAAGGCATCTGCATTGCCCTCGAACGTGAATCGTTCTAGGACTCTCCTCCGCCCCACGGCCCCCTTGGCAATCAGTTCTCCTGAGGATAACATCGACAGCATGGATTCGGCGAGTGAGTCCTCGCTCATCTCACAAAGCCCGCCGACCTCCTCGTCGATCATCTCTGTCAGCGGTGGCAGGTCGAAGGCCAGGCAGGGCGTCCCAGAGGCCATCGCCTCCAAAGGCACGAGTCCCTGTCCCTCGTAGTAGCTGGGATAGCAAACAAGGTCCGCAATCGAAAAGCACGCAGCAAGTTCATCGAACTTCATTCCGGACTCTATCGAAACGTGCTCGCTGATGCCCAATGCCCTAGCCAACCGAAGGAGCTTGGACCTCAAACCCCCGCGACCCACTATCAGTAGGTGGGAGTCCGGTGACTCCTTGACGACCGTCGCGAAAGCCCGGATGAGCATCGTGTGGCCCTTTCTTGCAGCGAGTCTGCCTACAGCGAGAATTAGATTGGTCTCCTGGTTAGCGCCGT
>JAYZLU010000067.1:0-4379 GCA_036153975.1 Thermoplasmatota archaeon
TCGACACGTTTGAGCTGATAGATGAGATGCCGACCATAGAGGAGGCTCCCGCGCCCTCGGTGCCCCAGGACGAGTCGCTCCCGCTGGTGCACCTCATCCACACTGGGGGCACGATAGCCAGCAAGGTGGACTACGCGACCGGGGCGGTGACAGCGAGGTTCGACCCGCACGAGCTGCTCGATGCTGTTCCGGAGCTGAGGGGGATTGCGCGCATCCGCGCCGTCAAGTTCGGCAACATGTGGTCCGACGACTTGCGGCCGCGCCACTGGAACAGGATGCTGCGGGCAACCGAGGAGGCGTTCTCCGAGGGCGCTGTCGGGTGCGTCATCACGCACGGCACCGACACCCTGCACCTGTCGGCGGCCGCGATGTCGTACGGCTGGTCCGGGCAGGGCGGCAGGCCGCCCGGAAGGATCGTACTCACCGGCTCACAACGCTCTCCCGACAGGGGATCCTCTGATGCCTCGGAGAACCTGATTGCAGCCGTCCACTGGGCCGCCCACGGCCCGCAGCCCTCGGGGTACCGTGACTCCGCTGTGGCCATCCTGCACGCCGGGTCATCGGACGGCAGGTGCGCCGTCCTCCCCGGATGCGCGTGCCGCAAGTATCACTCCTCTCGCAGGGACGCCTTCAAGCCGATTAACCAGGAGGCGCTCGCCCACATCGACCTCTTGAGGGACGGCGCGTCGATCAACTACGAGCCGGAGGCCCACGATGCGAGGGTGGAGGCGATCGGCCCGACGCTGTTCGACGAGTCGGTCCGCATCGCCCAGTTCATCTCTGACGCGCACCTGCAGCCCGACATGGTGCAGGCGGCCATTGACGCGGGGTTCGACGCGCTCCTCTTCCACGGTACTGGCCTTGGCCACCTACCGATATCGGACCCCGAGGAGGACAGCCTCGAAAACACCCGCCTGAGGGCGATGCTGGAGGACCACTGCGCTCAGGGAGGGGTAGTCGTCGTGGTCGCTCAGGCCATCCATGGCCCGATTAACATGAACGTCTACTCGAAGGGCCGTGAGCAGCAGGAGATGGGCATCATCGGTCACGGCTCGCTGTGCCCGCCCGGCTCTGGGCTCGTCAAGCTTCACCACCTGCTCTCGGTCGACGGGGGGCGCGAGGCGGTGGCCGAGGGCTGGGCAAGGGACCTAGTGGGGGAGAACCCGGCCTTCTCCAGGTCATGAGTCCCTCCGGTTTGCTGATGAACCGACTTGCGCTTGGGTCGGGCATGGCGGGCTCCACTCCGAGCGACGAGCTCGATGCGATGAGGATGGACGCCCGGTCCTCGGGGGATCGGGGGGTCGTGCAAAGGCTTCGCGATGAGGGGGCCCAGACGGCTCGTGAGCGCATTGGTGAGTTGTTGGACGAAGGCTCGTTCGTCGAGGTCGATGCCTTCGTCCGGCATCGCTCCGGGGACCACGGCATGCACATGCATACGCCCCTCGGCGACGGCGTGGTAGCCGGTCACGGGATGATCGACGGAAGGCGTGTGGTCTGCTTCTCACAGGACTACTCGGTGTTCTCCGGCACGATGGGGGAAATGCACGCCAAGAAGGTCACCAAGGTCGCGGAGTTCGCTGAGAAGTCTCAACTGCCGATCATAGGAATCTGGGACGGCGACGGCCAACGGGCCCATGAGGGCGTGACCTCGCTGGGCTCGACCGGAGAGCTGCTCGACACCCTAGTCGCCTGCTCGGGCCGAGTTCCGATGATCTCGATCATTCTCGGCACGGTCTCCGGGACAAGTGCGCTCGCGGCCGGCCTCTCCGACTTCGTGATCCTCGGCTCGGAGCGCGGCCGCATGTTCATGCGCAGCCCGTACACCATCCCCGAGATAGTCGAGGGCGAGCTGGACGAGGAGGAGCTGGGGGGAGCGGAGCAGCATGCAAGCAGGAGCGGCGTTGCCTGCCTGGTTGCAGACAGCGAGGGGAGTGCCTTCGACCTCGCAGCGGAGATCCTCGCCTACTTACCCGACCACACTCTGGCCGAGCCGGCCGTGCTCAGGGGGGGAGACAAGTGGTCTCGCAAGTGCAAGGGCATGGGCAAGCTCGTGCCGCAGGACTCGGATCGGCCATACGACATGAGGAAGGTGGTCGGGCAAGTCGTGGATGACAAGCGCTTCCTGGAGCTCTTCCCCAGTTTTGCCGAGAACATTGTCATAGGCTTCGCTAGGCTCGATGGGCACTCGGTTGGAATCGTGGGCAACCAGCCCTCTGTGCTCGCCGGATGCCTCGACATCGACGCCTCGGTCAAGGCGGCCAGATTCATCCGCGCCTGCGACTGCTACAACATCCCGATCATCACCTTCGTGGACGTTCCGGGCTTCCTGCCGGGAACCGTGCAGGAGTGGGGCGGAATCATCAGGCACGGTGCCAAGCTGCTGTACGCCTACGCCGAGGCGACCGTTCCCAAGCTGGCCGTAGTCACTAGGAAGGCGTACGGTGGGGCCTACTTGGCGATGAGCTGCAAGCACCTAGGCTCGGACTACAACGTCGCTTGGCCGACCGGTGAGCTCGCGGTGATGGGGGCCGAGGGGGCTGTCAACATCATCCACCGTGCCGAGCTCGCCGAGGCGGAGGACAGCAGTGCGATGCACAAGGAGCTCGTGCGCGAGTACAAGCAGAAGTTCGGCGATCCCTATGTGGCGGCACGACACGGCTGGCTCGATGACGTCGTCGAGCCGAGTGACACGCGCAGAGTCCTCGTGAAGGCCCTCAGGCCGCTGCTCTCTAAGCGCGAGTGGGTGCCACCGAAGAAGCACGGCAACATTCCGCTGTGATCGGTCGATCACAGCACGCCGAGGACCGTGTGCAGAGGCGGCAGGTCCGCTGCCCTTTCCGGCGCGAACAGCTTCTCCCAAGACATCAGGTGCTGCGCGGCGACCATGATCACGGCGAACTCGTCCGAGCCGGCACCCAGCCCGTAGGAAATGGACACCTCCGTGTTCGCCTCCAGGTCCATCGACTCGCCCCCACCAGGAGCCGCGTCCAAGTCGATTGCAATGTCCGCCTCGCCATCACCGATGACCGCATCGTCCCAAGGCCCGCTGACCAGGCGCCTTCTTCCCTCTACGGGGATTATTCGCCCGCCCTCGAACGCCCAAGCTGCGGCGATGGCACGTGCAGCGGAGCCGCCGCCGCGCATGCGCAGTACCGAGTCGCGCGGCTCCGTTCCGGTATGACGGCAGGCGGCGACGAAGCCGCCGCCGTCCGTGTTGGCACCGCTCCACTTCCCTCCGGCCCGCTTCAACTGGTTTATCGCGTTCACGCCCTCAGGGCCAGAGACGCCCAGCCTGCCTTGCGGAGAGTGCTTGAGGGGGGCGGTGCAGGAGAGCCACAGCTCGCCTTCCAGATTCGCTGCTTTGTCCTCGAACTCATCGATGCTGTCAGCCTCGATGAACACCTGCTCAGGCCCCACCAGTCCGAGATGAGAGCCTACGATGGAGAACAGCCTAGGTGTGAGGGAGTGGGAGATTGGGCACCCCGCGATGCCCCAGTATGCCGGCTCGTTCACTAGGCTGCCCTGCGTGTTCTCAGCGATGAAGGTTTCAAGGGGGGCGCTTCGTCGAAGTCACATTATGAAGATCCCTGGGCTACCTACTAGGACAGCAACCCTAGACGTGGACGTTGGAGGGCGGTAGGCTCACTAGGGCCTTCGGCTAGGTTGTGATAGGGTGCGTCGGGTCAAGCGGCTGGACGAGGGGGTTCGGCTCAGGGTCGAGAGCGATGACGACCTGTGGGTGCTGGCACAACTTTGCCGACCGGGATCGATGGTCGGGATGCTCTCGCATCGCCGAGACTCGACGACTGGGACGCGAGAGGGCGGCAGGGCGAGGAGCGCGGAACGCAAGCCGATGTGGGTCCTCCTGGATGCGATGGAGACGGCTTTTCAGCCATTCACTGACAATCTGCGCGTCCATGGCACGATCAAGGAGGCCAAGATCGACATCGGCAGCCACCACACCCACGTCATCGGCGTCGGCGACGAGATCGAAATCTCACGGGAGGGCGGACTCCCCGCTGCTGACCTGTCACTGCTCAAGGAGTCGCTAGCAGCCGGTCGACGCGCCAAGGCTGGACTGCTCGTCATCGAGTCCGACGAGGTGTTGATCTTCGAAATCTCCGCGCACGGATTCAGGGATGTCTCACAGTTCACCATGCGTGGGGGTGGCAAGCGCCAGGGGGACTCGACTAGCGTCCGGCGCGGCTTCTTCGAGCGCGTCGCGAAGGAAGCCCGTCTGGTGTTCCCCGATACCATGCCGCTGGTGTTGTGCGGGCCAGGGATGTCACGCGAGCAGTTCGAAGCCCAGCTGAGGGCCTTGGGCGCGCAGAACAGCATCATCAACGCAGCCACTTCGATCGGCGGGAGGTCGGCTGCCA
>JAYZLU010000068.1:0-7437 GCA_036153975.1 Thermoplasmatota archaeon
GGGCACAAGCCGCTTACCGATTTCTCCGAGGAAGCCCCAGCAGACGATACCGCACGGCCGAGGCGGGCACCTATCCAGGAGGACGGGGTCTGGGACGAGCCGGAGTATGACGAGGAGGATCGCATCAGGGAGTTGGATACGTTCCCCGAACACGCAGCCTCACAGGCCGAGTCGAAGAGCAACACAGAGGTTCCGGAGATTCCCAGCGAGAGCCTCCTCAGAATTCGGATTCTCAAGGACGTCTCCGACCCCATCATTACTGCCGATGGCACCGAAATGATTCTGACGGAGGGTGACATCGAGTCATGCCCCTCGCTCATCGCAGAGACCCTCATTGCAGCGGGCCTCGCAGAGCCGGCGCCCGTCTGAGAGGACAAGTTCTAACGCGCGCCGCTCCCACAATGGTCTACGAGGTGATTGGTTGGGCAAGGTAGTGACCAAGACTCAAATCTCAAAGTACAGGAAGGCATTCAACGCCGATTCCGCAGCGAGGGTCGCTCAGAACGCAGTCAGCAACGCCGAGCTGACCGGTCTCGCGCTGAGCCGCGAGCTGGTCCAGAACATGGACTTCTCATTCAGCACGAAGCTGGACGATTGGGAGGTGACGGCCCAGATGAGGAGCGGGCGGTGCTGGCTGTTCGCGACGTTGAACCTGTTCAGGGTGGGCGCCATGAAGAAGATGAACCTCAAGAAATTCGAGTTCAGCCAGGCCCACATCCACTTCTGGGACAAGTTCGAGCGCGCAAACCACTTCCTAGAGGTAATAATCCAGACCTCGGACCGTCCGGTCGACGATCGGACCATCCACTTCCTGCTCGGCGACCCGATCGGAGATGGCGGGCAATGGAACATGGCGATGAACCTCATCAGGAAGCATGGTCTGGTTCCCAAGTCGGCCTACCCGGAGTCGCACAGCAGCAGCAACACGCGCTGGATGAACGCGGTGCTGAAGGACATTCTGAGGTCCTCGGCTAGCGAGCTCAGATCGATTCTCGATGGTGGTGGCTCGAGCAAGGAGGCGCGAGCGCACAAGGAGAGTCGCATGGCCGACATATGGAGGATCCTGTGCATCCACTTGGGCACACCACCCAGTACCTTCGACTGGCAGTGGCGTGACAATGACGACGAATTCCACCGTAAGGGGACGATGACCCCCCAGGAGTTCGCTGCCGAGTTCGTCGAAATCGACTGGGAGGACTACGTATGCATAGTCAACGACCCCCGGAACGAGTACTACCGCACCTACACCGTCGACTTCCTGCAAAACGTCGCAGGTGGGCCACCGGTGGTCTACCTGAACGTTCCATCAGAGGAGATGAAGGCAATCACACAGAGGCTGCTGGAGGACGGTACGCCAGTGTGGATGGGGTGTGACGTCGGCAAACAGATGGAGCGAAAGCGCGGCCTCTGGGATGCCGAGCTGTTCGAGTTCGAGGATCTGTATGGAGTCGGCTTCGGCATGGACAAGGCCGATCGGCTCCGCTTCGGGCAGACCATGATGACCCACGCGATGCTTTTCACGGGGGTGGATGTGGTCGATGGCGAGCCGCGGCGATGGCGTGTCGAGAACTCGTGGGGCGCCAAGGAGAGTGGCGCCAAGGGCTACTTCACTATGAACGACAGCTGGTACGACGAGTACATGTTCGAGATCGCAGCTCCCCGCGACTACCTCACAGAGGAGATGCTAGCTGGCTTGAAGACCGACCCAGTCGTCCTCCCTGCCTGGGACCCGATGGGCTCGCTTGCCCACGATGAGTCCGCGGGTGAGTCATAGGGGCCTCAACCGAGGTTGCGGAGCGACAGCTCGATCGTCACCGAGTCTGGGATTGGGATCCTGAGGACCTTCCTCAGGGAACGCTCGTCCTTGGCGGTGTTGGTGACCAGCTCTAGAAGCCGCTTGTGTATTCGCATCTCCCAGTGGTCCCACGTCTCGGAGCCCTCGCCGTCGGGGCTCTTCCTGCAGGGGACGACGATTCGGCGGGTCGGCAGGGGAATCGGTCCCCTGAGATTCACGCCGGTCTCGTCGGAGATGGCCTTGATCGAATCGCAGACCCGATCGACGTCCTGGTGATTGTCGCCGGTCAGTTTGATCGTTGTGACGACCGGCATTGATGTCACCAATGCCGACTCAAGCCTTCTTCTCGACCTTCATGCAGACGCCAGCAGCCACAGTCTTGCCCATGTCGCGAATCGCGAAACGGGAAAGCTCTGGGAAGGCATCCATCTGCTCGATAGCCATGGGCTTGGTCGGAGCGAAGCGGACCAAGGCTGCATCGCCGGTCTTGAGGAACGGCGGGTTGGCTTCCTTGGTCTTTGAGTTCTCTAGCAGCTCGACGAACCGAACAGCGACCTGCGAGGTGTGGGCGTGGAACACCGGGGTGTAGCCAGCGCCAATCGCCTTCGGGATGTCCATGAGCTGGATCTGCCCGACGAAGGTTTCGTCATGGCGAACGAATGCAGGTTCGTTGTCCGTGTACCCGGCAACGTCTCCTCGGCGGATGTCGTGAGCGGCCAAGCCGCGTACGTTGAAGCCGACGTTGTCACCGGGCTCGGCCTTGTCCACAGTGGTGTGGTGCATCTCGATGCTCTTGACTTCGGCTGACTGCTGGCTCGGGTTGAACACGACCGTCTTGCCGGCATTCAGCACTCCGGTCTCGATTTTGCCGACAGGAACGGTTCCAATGCCGCTAATCTTGTAGACGTCCTGAATCGGCAGGCGAAGTGGCCTGTCGGTTGGCTTGGCAGGCATCTGGATTGCGTCAATTGCCTCGAACAGGGTAGGGCCGTTGTACCAGGGGGTGTTGCTGCTCTTGTTGTAGACGTTGTCTCCGTCAAAGGCGCTGCAGGGGATGAAGGGGGAATCCGCCGCGTTGAAGCCGGCCATCGTCAGAAGTTCGGTGACCTCGCCCACCACGCTGTTGTACCTGTCCTGGGACCAATCGACGCCGCTGATGTCCATCTTGTTGATGTTGACGATCAACTGCTTGACGCCGAGGACGCGCGCGAGGAAGGCGTGCTCCTTGGTCTGGGCGTTGACGCCGTCGTTGGCGGCAACACAGAGGACCGCGGCCTCAGCCTGACTGGTACCGGTGATCATGTTCTTGACGAAGTCGCGGTGACCCGGCGCGTCGATGACCGTGTAGTAGTAGTTGGGCGTGAAGAACTCTTTGTGGGCGACGTCGATTGTGATGCCGCGCTCGCGCTCCTCCTTCAAGCCGTCCATGACGTAGGCGAAGCCGAAGCCGGCCTTGCCTCGCTCGACCGCTTCCTTCTCGAACTTCTCGATAACGTGTGCCTCGATGTGGCCGCTGTCTAGGAGCAATCTTCCGACCGTGGTCGATTTGCCGTGATCGACGTGACCGATGAACACGATGTTCAGATGCGGCTTGCTCTTGTCTTCCCATTGTGAACCCATAACGTACACCTCTAAGGTGGCCCGCCGACCGAAGAGGCGTATATGAATCGTTCCCCACGATTTCCGGAGGCCCGCACAAGCGAGCAGCGCATCGAAGAGGCCATGTTGTCCGAGGAGTTAGAATCGCTATCTGTACTGCAACTCTATGATGAACTCGTTGACCTCGGTATTGTGCGTCTCGGCATTCTCTAAGTCGACGGTCCATTGGCCCGGTAGGAAGCCCCTGACGGTGGAGCCCCCGATGACCATCCAGAGGCAGTAGTCGTCGCTGTCGCAGTCACCAGCGTCCCTGTTGTCGTTCTCTATGCCAGTCGTGTTGGCGACCTCGTCGTCGGTGCTGTTGTACATGTACAGGTCCAACTTGTTGTTGGTCGTTCCCGGCGCCCCTCCTAGTGGCTGGTCGTCGTCCTGCTTGGGGTAGCTCAGCTTGACTCGCATGTAGCGGATCCTGTCCTTGCTCTCCTCGTCGTAGCTCAGTGGGTACTCCCAAGTCATGACGACGGGGTTCGGCGTCGCCCTATCGATGACGAAGTCCTTCCAGACGCCTCGGTAGTTCACGTAGACCATCGAGTCGACGTGGTCCTCGAACCCGTTGTTGTCCACCACCATCAGCCGGACCTCCCAGGCGCCTGCTGGCCTCTCTGACCACGAGTAGGTCTCGCCGGTGGCATCGACGTCGTTGTCGGTGACCCCGTCGCCGTCCGAGTCAGTGTACGTGTCGAGGTCCCACTTCCATTCGACGAGGTACTCCTCGGCGTAGCAGTCGGAGTTGTCGGGATCGCAGCCCGCCCATGAGTTCGAGGCGTCGAGGGTCACGGTGGTGGATACCGTGACCTCCCGGTCATCGACATCCTTGTCGTCCTCGCATAACCAGACGATCACGAAGTCGCCGTTGGGCGGGTCATCGCCCTCGCAGTCATCGTCCTTGTTGGCGGTGATCTCCGCGTGGGGCTCCCTGGACGAGGCATCGACCACGTTGATCGTGGTGCTTGCAGACGCCTCGTGGGTTCCGTCCCCAACCGCCAGCTTAACGGCGTACTCTCCGGAGTGGACGTAGGTGTGGCTAGTGGTCAGCCCGGTTCCGGTGTTGCCATCACCAAAGGTCCATTCGAACGTCATCGGGTCGCCGTCGGGATCGGAGGAGCCTGCAGCGCTGAAGGTCACGGCATCCCCCGCCTTCACCGTCCCGGAGGGGTCCACGGACATGGTCGCCGTGGGGGGGCTGTTTGAGCCGAGGAGGCCTGTGCACCCCGCGAGCGCGGGGGCGAGGAACATGATGATCAACAGGCAGGCTAGCCCGCGCGGCCCCGTCATAGCGTGCTATGGCAAAGGTCGGTGAAAAATCAAGTCTGCGCCTCTGCGTCAGGTCATGATTGGGTCATTGTGGGCAATTCTTCCTAGAAATCAAGCAGGCTGCTCTGCCTAGAGCCCCTGAGGAGCTCCTGCTCCTTCCAGCCGAACGCCTCCGTGATCCGACCGAGGGATTTGGCCAGCCTGCCTGCGTAGTACTCGCGGTCGTAGTCGGGCGGCTCGTCGCCAATCTCGTCGACCAGCCATGCGCTGACCTGCATCGGGCTCTTCTTGGCGTTTGTGACTACGTAGCCCACCTTCATGCCGGGGGTGAACTGCAGGCCACGGGCGATTCGCTCTTTGGCTGCACGTACGTAGGGCAGGCCATCCTCATTGGCGTACACATCGAATGACCACTCCCCCCTTCTCGAGTCCCAGCGCCCCTTGCAGGAGCGGCTTATCACCAGTTGCGCGGCATCGATCTCGCCCTCGCGCACGCTGTCTATCCGAGACTTGGTCATATCAACAGCAGCGAGCGTTGCCCCATCGAGAATCATCTCGAACATCTCTTCCATGGTGCTGGAGAGTAGTTGGAATGAGTCTGTGCGCCTGACCTCGTAGCCCCTGATCAGCATCTCCTCGCGCGGCCACACCACGCGGCCCACGTAGCGCTTCTTGGCGCCGTGGCTGAAGAAGGCGGAGAGCGCGGTCTCGAACTCGAGTTCGGCACCTTCGCGACTGAACCTTTCCGCGAGTTCCTCCCCGAACCCGAGAGATTGGTCCCTCGCTCTTTCCCAACTCTCGAAATCGTCGCTGCGGCCTTGTGGTCTCCTCGTCGGTGCGCCCTCTTCCACAGGCGTCTTTACGAAGATCGAGTCGGTGTCCGAATAAACGACGGAGTTGCCCTCATTCTCGAGGATTCCGATGATCTCCCGGATGTTGTGCCTGGCCCACTCGGTGATGCTGGCACCGATGTCGGGGTGGGTGAAGCGGTAGAAGCTGGAAGCGAACACCCCGTAGAACGAGTTCATCAGGATCTTGACAGCGTATTGGAGCTGGTCCTGGAGGAAGGCCTCGGCCTCGTTGCCCTCCTTTCTGGCCTTCGCCAAAGCGGCCTTGTGTCGGTCCCTGCTCGCCATCAGGTCCTCGAGCAGCCGGGGGACCAACCCCACCCTGACGTCCTTCGAGATGTACCTGGTGCCGCTGGTAGGGGAGACGCTGTGGGAGTCGTCCTCGGCGCCGTCCCTGACGAGGGTGGTCGAGCAGATGTTGTTGGCAATCATGATCGAGGGGTACATCGACTTGAAGTCGAGCACGACGACCCATGGCTCCATACCAGAATCGACCTCGTGAACGTAGCCCCCAGCAATTTGGTCCCGCTTCCTCGGGCCCGCGTTGGTCGTCGGCACGGCGACTCCCTCGCGGTCTGCGAGGCGGATGACGAGGGAGTCTATCCAGCGGCTCGTGGTGCTGGTGGCGGCGGTCTCGACCGTAGTCAGAGAGACGGATGCCAGAGCCTCCTTGCGCGCCACCGACTTCATCTTGCCCAGTATGTCGATTGGTAACGCAGAGTCACGAACGCAGTACTCCAGCACCTCGTCCGGTCGCGCGGCCCACTCCTCGTCCATCCTGCTGGCATCGATGTCCATCTTCTGCATGTCCTCGTCATTCGGCCACAGCAGTCGCGAGACGTAGCGCAGAGACTCGCGCTGCGGCCTCAGGGTCTGACGCGCCTGCCACCATGCGTCGAGAGGTATCCTGCCCTTGATCGTCCAGACCCTGTTCTGCTCCCTGTTGGGGAAGATGCGCCCGGGCCTCCTCCAGCCGCGCTTGGTCTCGGTCTCGTTCATCGGGACTCGTCCCCATCCGAGGAGCGAGGCCCTGGCCATCTCTGACTCCGTGTCGATGTACTCAGAGCGCTCTTCCATCCTAGGCAGGTCGAAGTTGTCTATGTTGTAGCCCGTGATGAAGTCGGGGTCCTCGGAGCGGACTATCTGAGTCAGCTTCTCCATTATCTCATTCTCCTCGCCCACTATCGGGTACTCTGTGCGCTCGCCGGTCCTGTCCACAACCGCTGCCGCGCACAGGATCCAGTTGTTCGCGATACTGGTCTCGGGGTCGAAGGAGAGCGTGACGAAGGGGGCTGGGAACGGCTCAGCCCTCTCTAGGCCGCTGATATTGCACGAGAGTATCATGTCGACGGGATAGATGCCCGAGCCACCGGCGTCCTTGATCCGGGACTCTGCCATATCCGGGTCCGTGGAGTCTGCCGTCTTCGCATCGTTCGGAGCGCGGTCCCCCGTCCAGAGGACCTCGCCGCTGGCCCTGATGTGGGGCCCGAGGTCGAGGTCGAGGAGGAGCCGCTGGACGAACAGTATGTCGGCGCTGGACGCCCTCCAGCCTGCTTCCGAGAGGCCCTTCCTGACGCTGCGGACCTTCGTGGTGTCCTTGACGTAGACCCGGTAGTGGGGCCTGGTGATGCCGTCCTGGGAGAGCTTGTGCCCGATGGGCTCGGGCTCGCCCTGCACCTCCCTGATCGCGGACACCGAATCGAGAGGAAGGGGGGCTTTCGCGCTCTGCTCGCCCGTGCGGGTGTCGGAGATCTCCACGTAGGGCCTGAGCCCGTTGACCAGCAGTAGCGTGGAGTGGCCCGCCTTGGAACGGCACCAGAGCTCGATCACAGTGCGCGACTCGCCCTCGTACTGCCACGCCCGGTTGTCGCCCGATACGAT
>JAYZLU010000069.1:0-5107 GCA_036153975.1 Thermoplasmatota archaeon
TTCAAGACCGGCGAGCAGATTGATTTCACCTTCACCGCCCCCGAGCTCCCCGATGACGCATGGATAGGCATAGTACCGGCGGACATCCCACACGGCGACGAGGCGGTCAACGACCAGCACGAAACCAGCTACAAGTACCTCGAAGGCAGGACGAGTGGCAGCTTCGCCCTGCCCAACCCTGGTCCCGGGCAGTGGACTATGCGCCTGCACGACACCGACGACAACGGGCGCGAGATCGCCTACGTCCCCTTCACCGTCGTGGACTCGCGCCCATCCACACCCAGCGAGCCAGAACCAACGCCTGCGCCTCCACAAGACGACCTGAGTGCGGTCCTGTCTGAGATTGACGGCATCATCGCATCGCTCGAGGACAACGCGATGAGCGGGGAGCTTACCCTCGCCGAGGCGAGGTCCACAGCGGACTCGGCGTTCGAGGCTAGGATCGACGGCATGCCGTCCTTCGTCCAGAGCGCCGCACGCAGTGTGTGGGACGCCAAGATGAACGTCTTCCAGATACGCATCGAGTCTAGGATGCCGAGCGCGGAGACGATCGCTGCCGGCGCGGCGGCAGCCGCTGTGGCAGGGGGGGTCGCAGCAGGGATGCGGGACAATGCGGACACTGCAACGCCCACCCCAGTCCCAGCCCAGGCATCCTCGTCCGATTGGCACGAAACCCATCATGTGGAAGTGACGCAGGACGTGGATCCTCCCGAGAGGGTCCGGGTTCCTGACAGGGTCACCATGCCAGACAGATCGACGGCGAGGAGCACGACTCCCCCTTCCCCTCAGAAGCCCGCTACAGCGAGCCAGCCGCCCGACCCCTCACCCGAGGAGGCCACCCCAATGCCAACTTCCGACAGCCTCAGCGAGGCAGCAGAGGCCTTCGCAGCGACTAGGATGCTCAGCGAGAGGAACCAGCTCAAGGAGTTGCACAGGGGACGTTCCCAAGAGGTCTCAATCAGGGTCAACTCTATTGAGCGCACCTTCGGAATCGGAATCTCCGACTCCTACAGGGGCGGCAGCACGCTGATCGCCGAGGCCGAGGGAGTCGAGGAGGTGGAGATTCGGCTGCCTGCCGATTCGGATGCCAGCGAGTACCACGCCGGTACGGAGGCCTCGCTCACGATCTCAATCGCGGACTGGAACGCAGTCAGAAGGCGCCTTGTCCTCGAGGCTCAGTGACCGGCGGCCTCGAACGCCTCGCCAATCATCTCCTCGAGGCTGATATTGGCCCTGAAGCCGCACCTGTCCTCGAGGAACCAAGCGTCCACTACGCCCCAGACCTCGCCTTGGTCGCTCTGGTTGAGCTCAACCTCGCACCCAGTCCTCTGGTTGAAAATCTCGACTAGGTCTGCCATCGGTATCGCCTTGCCAGAGCCGACTGCGAAGCTCTCCCTCGTTGGCGGCGGGTCCGAGAGCACGGCTTCGATCACTCTGACGACGTCCTCTACGTGGACCATGTCCTTCACCTCAGTCCCATCTCCCGGTACGTTGATCCACCCCATCTTGCATTCCTCTGCCCAGCGGTGCAGAATGCCGTTACCTGGAGGTCCCGGGAGTGGGATGCCCTGCACGTTGGAGGCGCGAATGACGCTCACCGGCCTATCGGTCTCAGCCCTCTCCAAGGCGTTCTCCTCCATCCACAGCTGACCCTCTGCAGCCACGTCCCTAGGTGCTAACGTCGAGTCCAAGCCATAGTAGTCGTCGCCGGGCCTCCATTGAGGGTGCACCCTGAGGGTTCCGAGGATTATGAGGTGTATCGAGCCGTGTCTGTCGACGGCGTCGAGCACAGGTCTGGCGGCTTCGCGCATTATGACGTAGGCACCGCGGTCGTCACGGGCAACCGAGGTGTCCACTGGCCTGGAGTTGATGTGAATCAGCGCTGTGCATGAGGTGATTAGCGTATCGAGCCCCGCTGGGTCGAGCAACGCCTCATCGGGTATCAGGACCCCAGAGTCTCCGAGCATCTCCGAGATGTAAGGTGCCACGAAGGCATCGGCGGACGTTATGGCTACCTTCATCAGGCAATCGTAGCCCCTCCGGGGTAATAATTGTGTGTGACTCAGTGATGAAGGCGGTTCTGACAAACCATTGAAACCCTACTAGATGTCAAGACCGCCGAGGGGACTGCGAAGTGGTGGACCAACTGCCCAATCTGGGACGCGAGCGAGAGATGCTCGAGGCGATGGGCATGTCTTCGATGGAAGACTTGTTCGCAAACATCCCCCAGGAGGTCTGCCGCCTCGACCCACTGCCCCTCCCGCCCCCGCAGTCGGAAGAGGAGATATGGGCTGATGCACAGAGGCTACTGGGAACCAACGTCACGCTCGACGACCGCCCCAGCTTCCTCTCCGCGGGACTCGCGAGGAACTTCGTTCCGAGCATGGTTGGCATGCTAGCGACCCGCGGCGAGTTCCTGACCTCCTACACTCCCTACCAACCAGAGGTCAGCCAAGGGATGCTACAGGCTATGTGGGAGTTCCAGACCATGATTAGCGAACTCGTGGGACTTCCCGTAGCCAACGTCTCGATGTATGATGCGTCCACCGCTGCCGCAGAGGCCATCACCTGCGCTGTTCGCGTCAACAACAAGAAGGCAGAGCAGAGGGATGTCGTCTACGTCTCCCAGTTCGTCCCCCCTCATCGCCTTTCCGTCATCAGGAACTACACGCACGGCGCAGGCATCGAGCTCAGGGTGCTCGAGCACGGCTGGGACGGCCACATCGATCTCGAATCGGCCGCGTCGGCAGCCGGATGCTGCGCTGTCTACGTCGAGCAACCCAGCTCCTTCGGCATATTGGATGCTGGCCTGACTGAGCTCAAGGCCATCGTGGGGGGGCAAACTGCTCTGATCGTGGGGGTCGATGTCGTCTCCCTCGGCATCGTCGAGCCACCGGGAAACTGGGGTGCCGACATCGTCGTCGGTGAGGGTCAGCCCTTCGGCATCGGACCCACGGGGGGCGGCCCCATCTACGGCGTCTTCGCCTGCTCCGAGAGATATCTGCGGCAGATGCCAGGACGTATCGTCGGACAATCCTGGGATACTGACGGCAAGCTCGCCTTCACCCTGACCCTGTCCACACGTGAGCAGCACATCCGCCGCCACAAAGCGACCTCCAACATCTGTTCCAACGAGACCCTAATCGCACTGATGGGGGCCATCCACATGGCGCTGCTCGGCCCGGAGGGACTGGAACGGCTGGCACTCAGGGTCGCTGCGTCCACCGAGGCGACCAAGCTGGCCCTCACGGCGATCGACGGGATCGAGCTGGCCGATCCCGAGGCCCGCAACTTCCGGGAGTTCGCTTTGCTTCTACCGGGCCAAGCCGCTGACGCCCTCAAGCACCTCGACGAGGCCGGTGTCCTCGGTGGCTTCGACCTCGGGCTCTGGTGGGACGGGATGTCGAAGTGCCTGCTCGTCGGTACCGACGAGCGCACTAGCCAGGGCGACATCGAGGCTCTCGCCAACGGCCTAGCGTCGTGGGTCGGGGAGGTCCAACCATGAGCGACCTCTTCTCCTTCAACGGCGCTGAGGGAGCCGGATGGTCTCAGCCAGAACCGATTCTGGAGGAGGGCGTTGCGAGGTCGACGGTGCCTCGGGCGCTGGTCCGAGATCGGCTGCCCGGTTGGCCGAGGGCCAGCGAGCCAGAGCTCGTCAGGCACTACACATGGCTGTCTAACCGCAACTTCGGTATCGACACCGGCTTCTACCCTCTTGGTTCGTGCACGATGAAGCACAACCCGCGCCTGAACGAGAGAATCGTACAACTCCCTGGGATAGACAGGATCCACCCACTTCAACCGGACCATCAGATTCAGGGCCTGCTGACCATCTTCTACGAGATGCAGGAGATGCTGGCCACCTGCGCCGGCATGGATGCCGTAACACTGCAACCGGTCGCCGGGGCTCAGGGGGAGTTCGCCGCCATCCGCTGCATCCAGGAGTTCCACCGGGCCAACGGCGAGGGCCATCGGGACAAGGTGATCGTGCCTGACTCGGCTCACGGCACTAACCCGGCTTCGGCCTCGATGTGCGGCTACGACGTCATCGAGATTCCCAGCGCCGATGACGGGAGGCTGGATTTGGATGCGCTTCGTGCCGCGGTCGGGCAGGACACAGCCGCGATGATGATCACCAACCCCTCGACGCTGGGCCTATTCGAGATTGAGATCTCCGAGGCGACACGCATCGTTCACGACTCAGGCGGGCAGATGTACTACGACGGCGCGAACTTCAATGCCATCATCGGCAAGACCGATCCCGGAAGGATGGGCTTCGATGCTGTCCACTACAACCTCCACAAGACCTTCAGCCAGCCGCATGGGGGCGGTGGGCCGGGTAGTGGCCCTATTGGGGTGAAGGATCATCTTGCCCGGTTCCTGCCCTCCCCCATCGCCTCTCGCCGGGCACGCGCGGACGACGATCCAGAGGGTGTCGGGGACGGGTACTGGTACTACTGGAGGGACGTGGGGGAGTCGAGCATCGGCAAGGTGCAGCAATGGCATGGCAACGCAGGCGCCGTAGTCAGGGCTTGGGCCTTCTACAGGAGGTACGGAAGGGACCTCGAGCGCATGAGCGAGCATGCCGTCCTCAACTCGAACTACCTCAGGCACGTAATCATGAACCCGGATCCGAAAACCGCCAAGGCGATCCACGCGATGCCAGCCGAAGGAGCTCCTGCCGACCTAGTGATGCACGAGTTCACTCTCTCGTTGAGCCCGCTCAAGGAGCTTAATGGGGTCACGGGGAGGGATGTCGCCAAGCGGCTGTTGGACTACGGATACATGGCACCGACGCTTTACTTCCCCCAGATCGTACCGGAGTGCCTCATGATCGAGCCCACCGAGACCGAATCGAAAGAGGTGCTGGACCGATTCGCCGCGGACTTCCACGCGATTCTATCAGAGGACCCCGAGACCGTCACCACAGCACCCCACACCACCACTGTGAAGCGGGTGGACGAGGTCTGGGCCGCAAGAAACCTCGTACTGAGGCATCCCGGCCATTCCCCTGATTCTGACTAGCGAAGCCAACAAGACACCATGGCCCCTGCGACAGGCATGGAGGCGAGCTCGGACCAGCACTGGCTCCTAGGTGAACCCGGAT
>JAYZLU010000070.1:0-2757 GCA_036153975.1 Thermoplasmatota archaeon
GACTTGCTCGAGCTCCTTGAAGTGGGTGATCTCGATGAACTCGTCTAGAGCCTTCTTGGCACGAGGTCGGTCCTCTGTGACCAGCCCGACGTTTGCTCTGCCGTCGCACTTGGGAATCATCCACAGGTACCCCTTCTCGGCGTACTTCGGCCAGATGTAGAAGTCCAGGTAGCCATCGGTCGGGACCTCGAGCATCTCGTACTGCATCCCAGCCACGACCTTGCCCATGGTGTTCAGTGGCACTCCCTGTTCGAGCTTGACGGTCTTCGAGCACACTGCGGCGACGCCGGAGGCATCGATCACTATCTTAGCCTGGATCGGGAACTGCTCGCCCTTTCCATCGCACATCCAGCCGGCAAATCTCCCGTTCTCCACCCGCTCCATCGAGGACAGTTTGTGACTGAGATGGACGCTAGCCCCTGCGGACACTGCCTCATCAGCAATCCATCGCTCGAACAGGTGCTTCTCTAGGACGTATCCTTCCTCGGTAAGTCGCTTCTCGGTGCCGTCTGGGAAGATTACGCGTATTCCGTGGACCCTCTTGCTGATGACGTGGTCGGGCAGGTCAAGGTCGAGGCTCTCACAGGCGAGGTCGGAGATGCATTCGCCACAGTGCACAGGGGTGCCAATCTCAGAATGGTCCTCGATGAGCATCGTGTGTAGGCCCTGACGAACGCACTGAAGTGCCGCATTACCGCCACCAGGTCCGGCTCCGACGACAAGTACGTCGCATGCCGTCACGCCCCCTGCCATGGTCTAGCGGGTCGCGACGACATCAAAGAAACCCTCGGTTGCGCCACCTTCGGTGGCGAGCGAACCTTCTCATGAGGGTAAGCCTCCCGCATGGCGTGGCATGGAGGAACCTCTCCCATTACCTCAGGGCGCTAGAGGACAAGGGCGAGTTGCTGAGGGTGAGCCATCCCGTCGATGTCAGGTTCGAGGCGGGGTGCATCGCCGACCACCTCGTGAAGCGCGGAGGACCCGCGGTCGTATTCGATCAACCGCGCCTCGAGGACGGCAGCATTAGCCGATTCCCACTTGCCATGAACCTCTACGGGACCAGGTCGCGGACCAATATGGCTCTGGGAGTCGAGAAGCCCAGCGAAATCGGCGAGCGCATGGTCGAGCTCATGAAGCCGGACATTGGTAACCTCGTGATGTACCCGTGGAGGGGGCTTGGGCTCCTCAGCGAGGCTATGGCCATGGCTCCAAAGAAGGTCTCAAAGGGGCCGTGCCAACAAGTCAGGGTTGAGAGTCCAGACATCACCCGCCTTCCGATTCCGACCACGTGGCCGCAGGATGGCGGGCCGTTCATGACCCTCCCGCTCGTAGTGACAGTCGACCCCCAGACCGGCGTCCACAACATGGGCATCTACCGCAGCCAGGTCTTTGGCCCCACAGAGGTCGGCCTGCACTGGCAGGCCCACAAGCACGGAGCTGATCACGCCGATGCCTCAGACGGCAGGATGCCAGTGTCCATCTGCCTGGGCGGACCTCCGGAGGTCATGTTCAGCGCAATCTCGCCGTTGCCGGACAACCTGTCGGAGTACGAGTTCACTGGCCTGTTGACCAGAAAGAGCCTCAGGATCACAAAATGCCTCACCAACGACCTGTGGGTACCCGCCGAGTGCGACTTCGTCATTGAAGGATACACCGTGCCCGAAGAGACGCGTCTGGAGGGACCCTTCGGGGACCACTTCGGCCACTACTCGCTAGAGGGGCAGTACCCCGTGATGCACGTCACTGCGATTACACACAGAAAGGACCCCAGCGTCCCGATGACGATCGTCGGAGTTCCTCCCATGGAGGACGGGTACCTCGGTGAGGCAATCAGCGAATCTCTCCTTCCCGTTCTCAGGTTCCAGCACAGGGATGTCGCAGACCTCTTCCTACCGCTTGAGACAGGTTTCCACAACCTGGCCATCCTCGCCTCCAAGCAGCGCTACCCACGGCAGGCGCGCAAGACCGCGCTAGGCCTTCTGGGCGCAGGGCAGATGATGTTCCAGAAGGTCATCGTGGCAGTCGACGAGAATCACCCGGTCAAGGACCTCGAGGCACTACTAGACGCCCTAGACACCAAGGTAAGAATACCCGATGGCCTCGTCTTCCTCGAAGGCATGGTCGCAGACACGCTTGCACACGCAGCCCCTTGGGAGAACGTCCACACGAAGCTGCTCATCGACGCGACCACCCCTGCCTCCGGCGACCCACAAGGCGAGGTGGAGCAACTCGGGACTAGCGAATCGATTGCGACCTCGGCATCCGCCATTGACGGGATCGAGCAAGCCAGAATGCTGCGGCCATCCATGATGGTAGTGACGACCAGCATCCAGGGTGGGCCGAAGCCAGAGGAGAGCATGGAAGAGACGGACGAGTACTTCGCCGCTCAGCAGCGCCAGCGTATCGCCTCCATCTGCAACGTCATCTGGGGCCTCGAAGGAGCAAGGGGGCTGCGTTGGCTGTTCATCACCGACGCTGATGCCGACCTAGAAAGCGAGGACTGGCGCAGGAACCTGCTGTGGCAGCTCTTCTGCCGCTTCGATGTCGGGCGAGACCTGCACTTCGATGAGGCCAGAGGACGAGTCGCATGGGACGCGACCGCGCCGATTCCATCCAACGACGGCCCGCTTCCAGTTCGATTCGGCCAAGCTCCTGCTTGGCACCGTCGGGGCGATCCTCGAAGGGGAGATCCATCGCGACGCGGGCGATTTGACGGCGGCCATCGCGTCGTTCGAGCGCGCGGTCGAGATGGAGGAC
>JAYZLU010000071.1:0-3105 GCA_036153975.1 Thermoplasmatota archaeon
TCGACATGGAGGAGAAAAGGTCGCACTTGGTCTCCTTGGGCCCCGAAGGCACCAAGGCCGCCGCCGAAGGCCTCCTCGAGTCCCGCCTGTGGGGATGGATCAGCGATCAGGACGATTCAGGGAGGTCTATGGAAGCGCTTCTGGCTGCGGACTTCGATCGAAAGGAGGCGGGACCCGGAGTGGGCCTTCTGAAGGGGCTCGGAGTCAGCATCGAGGCAGGCTCCTTCGTCGTGGACGACGAGGACGCGGTCTCCCAGGCCATCGATCAGAGATCCAGTTTCATCCAGAGCCTTGCTGAGGGGGCGGTAGAGTGCTCGTCATTAGATGATGCATTGGTCGAGCACTTCACCTCGAGAGGCGGGCTGATTGAGTTCGAGGACACAGTGTCTAGGACTTGGTCGTTGACCAAAGAGGGGGCATCTGTCGATGATTCCGAGCTCGCTGCGGTCGAGCTAATCGGGGAGCTGACACCCGAGATTCTACAGACCGAGGCATGGAGGGAGGCTGAGTTCAAGCCCTTCGACGTCAGTGCGCCCACCCCGACCTCCCTCGGCGGTAGAACTCACCCGATGCAGGCGCTCATCGAGCGCATCCGCTCTGTCTTCCTCGAGATGGGCTTCTCAGAGATCGAGGGGGATTACGTCCAATCCGCCGGATGGAACATGGACGCGCTGTACATACCGCAGTCGCACCCAGCAAGGACGATGCAAGACACGTTCTATCTGTCCGAGCCAGAACGAGTCGAGGTCGAGAGCGAGTATCTCGATCTCTGGGCCAAAGTGCATGAGCACGGGCACGACACAGGCAGCAGGGGTTGGGGCGGCACCTTCGACAAGGACGAGGCACAGCGAGCTCTCCTCCGTACGCACACTACAGTGAACACGGTTCGCCACATCGCTGAGAACCCCAACGTGCCATCACGCGTCTTCGGAATCGGCAGGGTGTTCCGCCAGGAGTCGATTGACCGCACCCATCTCCCCGAGTTCCACCAGATTGAGGGAATCATCCACGAGCCGGACGCGAGCCTGCCGATGCTGATTTCGACCCTCAAGACGTTCTATGCCAAGATGGGCTACCCAGACGTACGCGTTCGGCCCGCCTACTTCCCATACACTGAGCCCAGTGCCGAGGTCGATATACGGTGGAGGGATGAGTGGATGGAACTGGGTGGATCGGGCATCTTCCGCCCAGAGGTGACCGAACCGCTCGGAACGGAGTGGCCGGTGTGTGCTTGGGGCATGGGGCTAGAGCGCCTCGCCATGCTCATACTGGATTTGGACGACATTCGACAACTGTACCTGCCAGACCTCGAGCGGCTTCGCAGGATGCCTCTCCTCTGACTCTGCTAAGGGCAATCAAGGACATGGCCAGGGCAATGGAAATCGAGAATAGAGCCCCTTCTGGAGGGGCACCTAGGTCACCTAACCAACCTGCCAACCCTCCACTGGCATCCATCTGGCCAGGCGGTGGTCCAGCGTCACAGCCATCGGGAGGAGGGCCAATGCCAGGTCCCCAAGTCTCTCCGTGACCGGCGCATGGGTCATCACCGTCTGAGGAGACGTAATCTCCCCTGTAGCAGTTGATGAAGTAAGGGAACCCGATGCCACCTTCCCCATTGACCCAAGTGGTGTGGTAGTGGTAGGTCCCATGGGGGTAATCAGGAGTAACCCCGTAGTGGCCGTTGCAGGAGTCGAGGTTGCCCATGCCAGCGACGTATTCGTAGTCGTCAATCCCGTTGTCACCGGTCTTGTTCTCCTTGAGCCGGTATGACGAGGTCATCTCCGTGCTAGACTGGTTTTTGTCCCATCCGACGAATCCGTAGATGGGGTACCCGTCGAAGGCGAAGCCAACTATTGGCGAGTGCTCTGAGAGGCTCCGCGATGAGCCCATGGAGTAGTCAGACCAAGTCTGATTACTTTCAGCATGCCAGTGCATGCAGTTCCCGTCAGCATGGTAGTGGTACTCCCCACCCGGGCCGGAATGACCGTGGCACAGTCCCAGCCAAACCTCCTGCCTGTCTTCCTCGTAGGCCCCCTCTTGGCCAGCGACTGCATCTCCACCAGGCCCGTCCTCAGGACCATAGATTGCCACTCCATTGACGGCGAAGGCAACGGCCCCCCTCTCTGGTGCCATGGTGCAGCCCCCTGTCGAGACTATGGGATTGCAGCCAGTGTCGTTTGTAGGTTCCAGCGGAATGGTGTAGCTCGCTGTCTGTTCGCTGGCACAGCACCCGGGTCCAGAGTGGAAGTCGTGGTTTGGTAGCCCGTTAGCATGGATTGTGATGTTCTCCGAATCTATCAAGAACTCTACTTCGCATCGCCAGTCGTCCTCTTCAGTGGTATTGTAGTCATCCACCATCGGACCACCGCCCTCACCGCACAGAAGGATTCGGGACCACCATTCTTCCAGAGTTTCTGCAGGTTCCTCCGTAGTCTCATTTTCAACCGGTTCCTCCGTAGTCTCATTGTTCTCCTGCGTATCCTCTTCAACAATTTCTTCAGACTCATCGTCATCAGTTTCTTGAATTTCATCTGTAATTGTGATTAGTGCCATCCAAGTCGTCTGCTGTCCGCTGGAGTCCTCGGCTGAGATGTGTATCTTGTGAGTCCCGACTCCTAGATCCGAGGTCCCTATCACTACGAACTTACGCTCACCCCCCATGTAGTAGTCTTGAGTTCTGAACACGGTGTCTACTGGCAGGTCGTTGACTTCGACGTTGACGATGACCGATCCAAGGCTCTCGTCCATAATTTCGACCTCCAAGTCATAGAGTTCTCCGAGTGCAATCGTTCCGGGAATCGAACCTTCGAGCACTGGTGGCTCGTCGACCTCCTCCACTGTTTCCCCAAAGCAGCCCGCGAATAGTCCAGAAACTAGCAGAGCAACCATCAGTGCGGTGCCAGTGCCCGAAGAACTCGACATGTTTTTGGTGCCCATCTGCACCACCCTATAACCACCATTGAAAATGTAAGCAAAAACTCCCAATCTGAGACAATGGCACGCTTGTCACTCGTCTGCCAATGACCTGATGTCGTGCAGGAAGTCATCGACGTCCCAGTGGATCCCGGAATAGGCCACGCGCTTCCTCTGCTGCTTGTCGATGAT
>JAYZLU010000072.1:0-3850 GCA_036153975.1 Thermoplasmatota archaeon
CCTCTATGAGTGCCCTCAGTATGTCATCGAGGGTGTCGTACGGGGGGAGGGTGTCTTGGTCAACTTGGTCGGGCGAGAGCTCTGCTGAGGGGGGCTTAGTCAGCGTTGATTCGGTGATTGGACGGGGTTTTCTCGAGGACTCAGCATCTTCATTGATGGCCTTCGCCATCTCGTAAACTTGAGTCTTGTAGAGGTCGCCCAGTGGCGCGTATCCCCCATTCATGTCGCCATACAGTGTGCAGTACCCCACAGCAAGCTCCGACTTGTTGCCAGTGGCCACGGCCATCGACCCTCTAGCGTTCGCCGCTCCCATCACCAGCATGCCACGTATCCTCGCTTGGAGATTCTCTGCGGCGACTGGATTCCCGTCCTCAAGCTCGGCTGCCAGCGTCTCTTCGGCCCCCTCGTGGAGCTGGTTGATCGGCATGGACAGCAGTTCGATCCCCAAGGCCTGCGCAGTCGCGGTCGCATCGTCGATGGAGTGCTGGCTTGAGTGGCGGCTGGGCATGGAGAGTCCGAGCACGTTGGAGGGCCCTACCGCGCGGGCTGCAATAGCGGCGCAGACTGCCGAGTCGATGCCCCCAGACAGGCCCAGCACGAGACTGTCGATGCCCGACTTGCGACAGTAGTCACCTAGTCCCGTGGTGACCGCGCACAGTAGGTCAGCTCCGCTGTCAGGTGCCGTCGGCTCGCTGCCCGGCGAAACCACCTCGACAAAGCACCTGCAATCCGGCCCGCATTCGCCTTCAGGCCACGCCAGCCAGCTGGCTGCAGTCGGATCATCGAGGTCTACCAGCAGCACTCCAATGCACCACCCGGGAGCCTGCACGACAGTGCCATCGGGCCACGCGACTAGAGAGCGTCCGTCGAACAGGAGGTCGTCGTTGCCACCGACTTGGTTGCACAGCGCGAAGGGATGACCTAGGGTGCCAGCGGCGGCCCGTGCCAGCGCAGCGCGGTCATCCTCCTTGGAGAGGTGGTAGGGGCTCGCAGAGAGGTTGACGGTCAATCCCAGTGCACCGCCATTGTGCCGCCTCTCCGCCAATTGCTCTATCGGATCGGTGCGGTAGTCCGTGGGCACGTCGCCCACGTGCTGCCATGCGTCCTCGCAGATGGTGACTCCGAGATGCATTCCGGCGGCGCTGGATAACCCTGCGTCGAGGTTCGGCTCGAAGTACCTGGCCTCGTCGAACACGTCGTAGGTAGGAAGCAGCTGCTTGCGGCAGACCACCTCGCTCGAGCCATCAGGGCCGACGCGTACCGCGCCATTGGCCGGCTTGGTGCGTTCGGTTCCAGAATCAATCGGTGTGCCTACTAGCGTTGGAATGGGGGATTGAACAGCGCTTGCGGCGTCTTGGCACCGCACCACGAACCCTTCTTCGAGCAAGAGGTCGCGCGGTGGGTAGCCACACACCGCGAGTTCGCTGGTCCAAGCAATTACAGCGCCATTTGCAGCGGCCAAGGCGATTGCCCGTTCGATCTCAGCGACGTTGGCATCGATGTCACCGACTATAGGATTCAGTTGCAGGAGCGCGACGAGCTCGCCCATCGATCCTTAGGGGGGAACGGGGGCATTCAAGGTTGCCGGGTGTCGCTCAGTGGCACGCCGCGCCGAACTTCTTCAGCCGCCAGTAGTTGTAGGGCCATGGCGTCAGGAAGCCGACGACGAGCATCGGCGGGATGACCCACCAGGTCATGCCGATGTCACCGGTCAGGAACCAGTCAGTCAGCTCCATCGCGATTTCCATTGCCAGCATCGAGATGAAGCTCATACCGAATGCGGTCGAAAGCGCGTTGGAGAAGTCCATCTGCCCCCGCATCAGCAGCACTGTTTCAAGCGTGACCGAGGTCGCGAGTCCGTTGATGAGCGGCAGCACCACTAGGAACCAGAAGAGGGGCGTGCCGACCGCAACTTCCAGCGGCCAGCCCGCAAACTGGTAGTAGCCGAGTGTCCCGAACTCGCCGATGGAGCATCCGATCAGGCACCACTTCGTGTTGTTAGCCGACTGCCTCCACACCGAACTATCTCCCCAGTTGAACTCCATGTCCATGGTCCCGCCATCCGCAGAGTAGCCAACTCCTGTGATGGCACCTACGAGAGCCAGCCTGCCCACTCCATCGTGGGTCACTACCGCTTGCCCCGTATCGTGGGAGACTTCAGCGCCGAGAACTCCTTCAAGCGATTCCAGCGCCCCCTTCACCCTCCCCGAACATCCCGTGCAGGTCATCCCGCTGACAGAGATGGTTGCAGTCTCGGACACGCTCTGACCGTTTAGACGGTCACTATTGAAACCTGCTAAACGAGAAATTCGCCCTATGGGCGAACGAGACATATTCAATACAGCGCCGTTGGTCGGCGGCTCGATGGGCGTACCCAATCCACCCGGTGACCTCGATCCGGTCGCCCTGGAGAATGCCTTGATGGAGACCTGGAACGAAGAGGGGACATTTGAGGCGACCATCGAGGCTCGCCGAGACCGCGCCAGCCCCTTCACCTTCCTCGAGGGTCCGCCCACAGCCAACGGCCGGCCTGGCATCCACCACGTCATCTCGAGGCTGTTCAAGGACCTGGTATGCAGGTGGAAGACAATGGAGGGACACGTCGTCGAGCGAAAGGGAGGATGGGACACCCACGGTCTTCCTGTAGAGATAGAGGTGCAGAAGCAGCTCGACCTGATGTCCAACGAGGCGATCGAGGCCTACGGCATGGAGGCCTTCAACGAGAGGTGCAAGGAGAGCGTCTGGACCTACGAGGAGACGTGGCGTGAGATGACCGAGCGCATGGGCTTCTGGATTGACATGGACGACCCCTACGTCACCCTCCACGACGAGTACATCGAATCCGCATGGTGGTCACTCAAGCGGATGTTCGACAAGGGCCTGCTGTTCCGCGGTCACAAGGTCCTGCCCTACTGCCCCCAGACTGGAACGAGTTACTCTAGCCATGAGGTCGCTCTGGGCTACAAGGAGGTCTCGGAGCCTGCTGTCTACATCAAGTTCAAACTCGTCGACGATGATGCCTCTGTCCTCGCTTGGACGACCACGCCATGGACCCTGCCGGGCAACGTGGGGCTCGCCGTCGGCTCCGATGTCACCTACTGCCGCATCCGCATCACTGAGCCACCTTCGGGCTCGTGGGACGGGCGCGGTGGTGCCGAGGTAGGAGAGGAGTTGATTCTCGCCAAGGATCTGCTCGCAGACGTCCTGCGCCACCAGATCGAGGTCATCGACGAGTTCCCGGGTTCGCAACTCATCGGCAAGTCGTACCACTCCCTGTTTCCCGACGCGGTCGAGCGAGGCGACTCCGAGAGCGCCTGGACGGTCGTCTCAGCGGACTTCGTGACCACCACTGACGGGACCGGCGTGGTCCATACCGCTGTGATGTACGGCGAGGAGGACTACAACCTCGGAATGGAGGTTGGCTTCCCGGCTCAGCACACCGTCGGCATAGACGGCGCCTTCGTCGCTGGGACCCATCACCTACTCGACGGCCGCTACGTCAAGGACTGCGACTCCGACATCATCGACCACCTTGCCGACGAGGGCCTGCTGTACCGCGAGCACACCTACACTCACGACTATCCGCACTGCTGGCGCACCGGCCACCCACTGCTGTACTACGCGATGGACAGCTGGTTTGTCCGCATGACCGCTGTGCGCGATGAGATAATGCAGTACAACTCCGGGGTCGAATGGGCCCCCGAGTGGACTGGTACCAAGCGCATGGGAGAGTGGCTCTCTAACATCAAGGACTGGGCAATCAGCCGCGAGCGCTACTGGGGCACCCCTATCCCCGTGTGGATCTGCCCAGACTGCGGTCACGAGCACTGCATCGGCAGCATCGAAGAGA